>JASJCB010000272.1 GCA_030066195.1 Acidobacteriota bacterium | reverse complement strand
CCCGGGTGATTCCGCACCATAATAGTGGCTGGGATCTTCATCTCTGAAGACCGTGCCGTTTTCATTGACGCCGGTAACCATCCCCAAGTTCGCGTATTGGCAGGCTTCGGCGCGAGCGCTTGCCGTGCAGGTCATGCTCTCGCCGGGCTGCAAGCTGTCCTTGGGGCAATCCACCTGCACGCCCTGGTCGTCGGTCACCAGGATATCGTAGATGGGATCATCGTCCAGGTTGCTTACCGTGTACCGCCAGGTGACGACGCTGCCCACCGGAATCTCGGGACCGGGGGCTACATCGGCATCGTGGCCGTTGGTGGTTTTTTCGATGCGCAGTCCTTCACTGCTGAGGCACCAGGCATGGATTTCCAATTCGTCACAGACGTCTTCCATCTGAAGGGCCATATGGGCTTCCACGTCCGTGGTCAATTCGAACCAGCAGGGGTCCGGACCGGCAAAATAGTGGTCCAGGTCGATGCGGTTGCTTGCCATCAGGTCCAAATTCCAGGACCGAATGAAACGGCCGTCCTCGTCCCAGGCCGAAAGTAAGGCCTTTCTGGTTTGCGGGGCGGCGGTTTCGGTCGGATTGCCCTGGACATCGGTCCAAATAACCATTTGGGCATCCACGTCCTGCATGCCTTCGAAATAGGTGCGCATGCCGTGCCGTTTACAGGTTTCATGAGTGGGGTCGGCCATGTCCACGTTGATCAAGGGGTTATTGGCCACCATGCCGCCGTCCTCATCCATTAAGGTATAGCGCCCCCAAAGATAGGGGGCCTTGTCGCCGGCAACGCTGAAACGAACAAAACCCACGGCACAGCCGGGCTGTGTTTCGGAGCCGAAATACATCCCGTCCAGCGTGGTGTTGTGACCGCAAAGCGCCTCACGCAAGCGGTTCAAGGAACCGCCGATCAGGCGCGGGTTATCGGGCACATGACCCTTGTTGATCAGGTCGGCCATGTTGAAGTGCCGAATCTGCCGAGGGCCCAGAGAAATCTGAAACTTAAATACAGAAATGCCCCAGTTGGTAAAAATTTCGACATCCACCATAAGGTCGGTCGCGGCGCTGTTACCCAGGGTCAACTGAGTATCTTGAGCCTGGCCTTGAACGGCGACTTGAAAATGAGGCAATAATAATTCGCGGGATGTATGGGGCTTATCGGCAAATGCGGGTATAAAAATACCGAGAACGCATGCACATGCGATCAGGCGGGTACGCGTCATCGTTAGCATAACGCACCTCCAAGGGGGCGGAGGGCTGATGAAGCATTCTCACCACCGGGGAAGGAGTGATTTCCTTCTTGATCACCGGGCATTGCGGCTTGGGCCCGGTTCGATATCCGGCCACCGAGGCTCTCATTGGGCCGAGGCACACGCCGTGAAAAAATCGATGCCGGCGTGACATCGGGCGGAATGGGGGTGTCGGCGAAGAACGGGATCAACAGTCCAACGCCATAATATATACACTGAGAATGGGTGCATAAACCGCGCCAATTCGTCGATTTATGTAAATTTACCCGTGGTGTCCGCAGCTTTCTTCAAATCACTCGTTTTTAAACGCTTAAATGTCCGAAAAAACAACCGTCAGGTGAGGCGTGATCCAGGTTCCGAAGGGGATAGGCGCCCGTCCCTCCCCTGACATGTCAGGGCGTGTTACTGACATGTCAACGGAGCGCGGCTGTTTTGCCGATGAGAAGGCCGGTATCATGGGAATCTCGCCGAACAAGGCGACGCCCGGATGAGAATTCCACGGGAAACGCCGTTGCATGTGTGCATTTAGGCCGCTTTTTCCGTACAATAGGTGACGCGCGCGTTCCGATCGCCGACGGGAGTCCTTTATCTTGGCCAAAAAAATCATCAACTTCCTGGTTTATCACCTCGCCACCGGTTTCGGGTCCGGTCGCAGTCCGATCGCCCCGGGCACCATGGGCACTGCCGTGGGAGTGATTTTGTATGTGCTCTTCTTTCCCATGGAATACTTCAACCAGTTGATTTTTGTGGTGGTCAGTATTGCGATCGCCGTCTATGCCGCCGGGTGGCTGGCCGAGTCAGAGGGCGTCAAGGACCCGCAGATCGTGGTCGCCGACGAAATCGTGGGTATCTTCACCGCCTTTCTCTGGTTGCCTTATCAACCGGATTGGCTGCTGGTGCTTGCCGGCTTCGTGATCTTCCGAATCTTCGATATCTGGAAACCGCGGCCGATCAAAGATTTCGAATCCCTGCCCGGCGGGTATGGCATCGTGCTGGACGATGTCATGGCCGGGGTCTGTACCAACATCATTCTCCAGATCTGGATGCGGTTCTTACTAACATGAAGGTCATCGATCTATCGCGGCAAACCATCGATCAGGGCGTGTGCTTGATGATCGGAAATTACGACGGGGTTCATTTGGGTCATCGCGCCATCATTGCCCGCGCCCGGGAACTTGCCCGGGAACACGGCCTCCAAACCGCCGTACTCAGCTTCACGCCGCATCCGCTCAAGTTCCTGGCCCCCGAACGAGCCCCCAAGCTGCTGCAAACCCCGCCGCAGAAGCAGGCGCTTTTGGCATCCCTGGGCGTCGACTACTACATTCTGGAACCGTTCAACCGGGAGCTGGCTTCCCTTTCTCCTGAGGATTTCACGGCCGACCTCAAGGCTCGTGTCAATTTTCGTTATCTACTGGTAGGGTTCAACTTCCGTTTCGGCCGAAATCGTAGCGGCGACACCGAAACCCTGGCGCAACTGGGTAAGATCCACGGTTTCGAAACCACGGTGCATCCCGCCTTCCAACACAACGACGCCGTGGTTTCCAGCTCGCGTATTCGGCAACTGGTTGCTCAGGGTCGCATGGAGGAGGCGGCCGCCTTGCTGGGTCGGCCCTATTTCGTGGAAGGAACCGTGGGCGACGGCGACAAATTGGGCCGCGCCATGGAAGCGCCCACCGCCAATGTCATCGTGCACAACGAGTTACAACCTCGTTTCGGCGTTTACGCCGGCTGGACCCGCCTGGACGAGACCTGGCATCGCTCCATCACCAATATCGGCATCGCGCCCACCACCGGCCGAGGCGAGGTCCGTTTCGAAACCCATCTTCTCGATTTTGACGGCGACCTTTACGGTCATTACCTGTTCGTTTGCCTGGGCCGCTACCTGCGACCCGAAAAAACCTTTGCTTCTCTGGACCACTTGAAACAACAGATCGGCATGGATATCGCCGCCCGCCGAGATCTGCCCGACACCGCGCCGCCCGACTACGTGCTGGATGTGCGCGCCGTATCTTCCAACATGTAACGAGGTTCTTTTTGAAACGCTTTGTGATCATCCCCGCCGGGGGCTTGGGGACGCGTATGGGCCTGCCCCATCCCAAACAACTGCTGCCCTACGGAGACCGCACCGTGATCGAACACGCCGTCGACCTGTTCCGGGGCGAGGATATTTGGGTGCCCGTGCCCGGCGCCTGGGAGGCTGCCTTCCGTGAAAAGATCGGCGACCGCGTTCACCTGGTCATCGGCGGTGAAACCCGTTTCGACTCCGTTCGCAATGCGTTCGACGCCCTGCCGGACCCGGCCGACGACGATCTGGTGCTGATTCACGACGCCGCCCGTCCCTTTCTCGATCCGGCAGGTCTGCCCGCCGCCTGGGCGGCCGCTGAGAACAAAGGAGCAATCATTTACGCCGCTGCCGCCGTAGATACTATGAAGCAGGTCGGCGCGGACGGTCGCATCGAGGCTACCCTGGACCGCCGCACCCTATACCATGCGCAAACACCGCAAATCTTCCGGGCCGGATTGCTGCGCCGTGCCTATACCGAAAGCGGCCGAGACCCGGAAGATGCGCCTACCGATGAAGCAAGACTTCTTGAACTTGCCGGCATCCCCGTTTTTGTCTTTCCTTCAAGCCCGGCCAACCGCAAGTTAACCCTCAAGGAGGACCTGGAGTTGCTGAACAACCGCACCACCCGCATAGGCCACGGTTACGATGTCCACCGGTTCGACGAGGCGCGCCCCCTCTACCTGGGCGGCGTCCTGATTCCCGACGGCCCGGGACTGGCCGGTCACAGCGATGCCGACGTCGCGATTCATGCATTGATCGACGCCCTTTTGGGAGCCGCGGGTCTGGGCGATATCGGTCGCCATTTCCCCGATACCGACCCCGCTTTCGCCGGTATTCGCTCCACGGAACTCCTGGCTCGGGTCCGGGCCGATCTTTCCCGACGCAACTATGGTTTCGGTAATGCAGACATCACCATCGCCGCGCAAATCCCTCGCCTGGCTCCTCATATCGACGCCATGCGCGAATGCCTGGCCGGTGTTCTTCAAACCACGCCGGATCGCATCAATATCAAGGCAACCACCACGGAACGGCTCGGTTTTGTGGGCCGTAAAGAGGGCATGGCCGCGCACGCGGTCGCCATGCTGGAGGTGTCCCGATGAAGCGACCCCAACGAGGCCTCATCTATAAAGTGCTGCGTACCCTGCTTTATCCCTGGATCTGCCGCGTGCGCCTCTTGCAAGCCGATGTGCGCGAATTGAAACAGCTTTCCGAACAGGGCCAACTGGTCTTCGTGGGCACCGCCTCGTCCTTTATCGACTTTCTCATCGTCAACGACCAGTTGAAACGCAACGACATGCAGCCCATAGCTTTTACTCACGGTTTTACGCCCTTTCTGGTGCTGCCTTTCAAGGACGCTTTCAACATCTGGAGCAGCCGCCTGTTCAAAACCGAGGAAGTGCGCGCGGAGATGAACTTGGAAGATCTGGCCGCCGATACCGCTGCCGGGGGCAACGGCTTCGTCTTCCTGAAAAAAGGCGCTCGCTTCCTGGGCACCCGCGTCCATTACTTCCACGGCTATTTCGGCAAGGTCGCCAAACAAACCGACCGCAATCACAAGACCTTCTTCATTCCCACTTCGGTGTTCCTGACCCGTTTCCGCAAAAAGAACGTGCCCCGAACCCTTAACGATATCTTCTTCGGCACCTACGATATTCCGGGTCGGCCGCGCAAACTCTTCCAACTGTTGGTCAATTACCACAAGGGCGGCACCATCTACTCCAAGCACATCGACCTGGACGCCGAATTGGAAAAAGTAGGCGAGGTGGACGAGGCCAAGGCCGATAAACGCCTGCGCTGGACCCTGCTGTTCCACCTCAACAACGAGGATCGCGCCTATCGTGGACCCAACAAGCGCTCGCGCAGCCGCAAGGTTCGCAAGATCCTCAAGGAAAAACGCCTGCAAATGGAACTGAAACAGGTGGCCGAACGCACGGATCGCTCCATCGAGAGCGTGTTGAAGGAAGCCGATAAAACCTTGCACGACATCGCCTCCGACACCTCGGAGCGCGTGATCAACATCATGCGTATCCTCTTCGACTTCGTCTGGGCGCGTACCTTGGAAGATATCGACTTCAGACAGGAAGACATCGACCGCCTGCGTCAGTTGAACAAGGAGGGTCCGGTGGTCATCATGCCGTGTCACCGCAGCCACGTGGACTATCTGGTGGTGGCGTATGTCATGGAAAAGCAGGGCCTCAACTATCCGCGTACCGCCGCCGGCGACAACCTTTCCAAGTGGCCGCTGGGCGCCTTGCTGCGCCGATGCGGCGCTTTCTTCCTGCGCCGCAGTTTCAAAGGGGAGGCCGTCTTTCCGTTGGTCTTCGACGCCTATATCCGCCACATCCTGCGCGAACGCCACGCCATGATTTTCTTCACCGAGGGCGGTCGCTCGCGCACCGGCAAACTACTGCACCCCAAATTGGGTCTCATGAGCATGATTCTCGATGCCTGGCGCCAGGGGATTGTGAAAGACCTTCCGCTGGTACCGGTGACCCTGGACTATGGCAAGGTCTTCGAAGGCCAGTCCTACTTGCGCGAGAAAAGCGGCGAGCCCAAACGCAAGGAAGACCTGCGCTCCGTGCTCAGCAGCCGCAAGGTTCTGAAAAAGAAACACGGGGTCTTGCGTCTCCGTTTCGGCGAACCCATTTATCTGGCGCAATACGTTGCAGACCAGGGATTCGAGCGAGAGAAACTGGGCTTCAAGAACAAAATGCCGCTGCTCCACAATTTGGGTTACCGGGTGCTCAACGAGGTCAACAACAACGTGACCCTGACAGCCGGTAACGTGGTGGCCAACCTGCTCATGGGCAACCCGCGCCGCGGCATGACCCTGGAAGACCTGCGCGCTCTTTTCCTGATTTCCGTGCGCTACCTGCGGCACAAGAACGCCGAGGTCTCGTTCAGTGAGCAAAAGCTGGACATCGCCCTGGAAAACGCCCTGCATACCTTCGAGGAATGGGAAACCCTGGTGCGCGTGGATGTAGGCGGTAAGACGGTGGTCAACATTCCGGAGCCCAAACGGCCGGAGATGGAATACTACAAGAACAACGGTCTGCATTTCGTGCTGGACCACGCCCTCTTCAGCATGGCCTTCCTCTGTCTGCCCGATGAGCAAAGGACCCTGGCCGATATCGGCGAATTCGCCCGCGAGGTCTACGACTTCCTGAGGCAGGAGTTCATCATCACGGAGGAATTCCCCACGGACGAGGATATCGAAAAGGCCTACAAGGCGATGGCCCGCATCGAAGCGCTGCAAATGGACGGCGAAACGGTCATTTTCGGCACCTACCGCGTGGGTTGCGACCTGGTGCGCATTGCAGGGTACCAGCTGTTGAACTTCCTGGAAAGTTATTTCGTGGTTGCCGAAACCCTCACCGAACTGAGCGAGGAAAACCAACCGGACCAGAAGCAGTTCCTCAAACAATGCCTGGTCAGAGCCAAACTGTTATACGCGGTCGGCATGATGACCCGCAAGGAGTCCATCAACCACGTCTCCTTCGGAAATGCGCTGAAGCGCTTCAATAAATACGGATTTGTTCAACTGCGCAATATCAAGGGCCAAAAACATCCTCAGGTCCAGTTCAATGAAAAGAAACGCGAGCAATTCGAGGCAAAACGCGCCCAACTCTTCGAATGGATCGAGACGCTGTCTTGACTCGGTTGGGATGCTGCACTTATCTCCCTTGCATACGCTTCGAGTTTTTAAGGGCATTAGAAAAATCTAATTCTGTCGCTTGCTCTATGATTCGATTTGGGTTAGGTTTATGTGAGTCATTCCATAAAAACCGGCTTTGGAGGTTTCCATGTCGGACAAGAAGAGAAAAAATAAGCAAGCTCATGACCGGCATCTGGCCGAGCATACCGCAAGTAAGAACAAGCATAAAAAGAAATCCGAGGATCGCACCGCGATTTGGGTCAAAAACAGCACCCTGGATTATGAAGAGGAACTCTATCGCGTACAGGTGGAGTTGATCAAGTTGCAGCGTTACGTGATCAGCGAAGGACTGCGCTTGTTGCTCATCTTCGAGGGTCGCGATGCGGCCGGCAAGGGCGGCACCATTCAGCGCTTCGTGGAACACCTCAATCCGCGCGGCGCTCGCGTCGTGGCGCTCGGCAAACCCAGCGACACAGAACGTACCCAATGGTATTTCCAGCGTTATACGGCTCATTTGCCCCACGGGGGCGAGATCGTGCTGTTCGACCGCAGTTGGTACAATCGCGCCATGGTGGAGCCCGTCATGGGTTTTTGCACCGACGAACAGAACAAGCGTTTCCTGAAAGACGTGCCGCTGTTCGAGCAACTGCTGGTGAAGGACGGCATCAAGCTGTTCAAGTTTTATTTCTCCGTCTCCAAAGAAGAGCAGGCCCGCCGCTTCAAGGCGCGCGAAACCGATCTGCTGAAGCAGTATAAAATCTCGCCGGTGGACCAGCTCGCCCAGGAACTTTGGGTACACTACACGGTCAAGAAGTTCCAGATGTTGTCCGAGACCAACCGCACCATAGCGCCTTGGACCATCATTCGCTCGGATAGCAAGAAAAAGGCGCGTCTCAACTGCATCAAAAGCGTGCTGCGCACAATCGACTATCCCGACAAGATCGAGATGACCCAATTGGAGACAGACCCGGAAATCGTGGTCTCCGGCATCGACGAAATCCGTTTCATGGAGGAGAACCTGCGCAACCCGGGTTTCCTGCCCGGCTGATCGGTCATCGCGTTCACCTGCCGCGTGTAACTCTTTCCGCGACATATTGCCGCAATTCCCCATGCCCGGGGTATACTGACGTAACGAATCTTAACGGACGTGACCATGGGCGTTTATCTCCATTTACATATCGACCCGCATCACATCGACCCGTCGCGGTGGAGCACGGTCTATCAGCAAAGCCTGCAACTCTTGAAGGCTTTTCCTTCAGGGCCGGCCAGGCTTGTCTACCGAACGAAACACAAGGCGGAATGCTGCATCATGACCCGGGCCGTCGAAGACCGGAAGGAGACTGAAGGCCGTTACTGGGAAGTGCACGGCGACATGGAATCCAAACAGCTTGGTGAACCCTTTCGCCTATTCGAAAACCTGGACCATTACGCCAAAAACCGTCCAAAGCGACTGAATCGGAGCGGCGACCTGCTGCGCCGGCTGGCCGAGGATGATGACACTTATCACGGCACTGTGTTCGATGCAAAAACACAAGGCTATCCCTACTGTGCCCCCCTTCTGGCCGTGGCCGTTTGGGTGGAAACTTGTTTTCCCCAACATGCTCATGTCAGCGGCGATATCGATCAGGGTCAGTGCCGGGAGGCCGTTGCCTATATAGCAAGGCACCTGGGTGAAGACGCCGAGTTGCCCCTGAGTGTATCGCCGCAACGCTTATTGGCTTGCATGGCAGATCTTTATCAGGGCACGGAGGTTATGGACCGCTTCGAAAGGATCTATCGCGGTTCGGAAAGTGACTCGCTGAAGGCTCTGTTAGCCCACGGCGATCCGCAAGTTGTCAGGGCCTGGCTTTGTAAAAGCAGTAAAGAGAATACGATAAACACGCTGGGTTCTATTACCTGGAGCACCGCCTGCCTGAATGCGGGCGTGGATATTGACGATCTCTGTCACATTCTGCTGGGTGATGAACGAGGCCCCGGATACGACCCGGTAGACCTGGCCGGTGACCTTGCGGCTACTTGGGTCTCGATCCCGATATCCAAGAGGGAGGCGCTGGATGTCCTGAACAAACCGGAGGGCCGATCCGACACCATCCCCTCACAATTCGGCGGTATTTTTATGGATATGGGCGGACTGGCAGGCCGCCGCATCAAGGCTTATGTGCCCGCTGAGCAAATCATCGAAACCCTTTGCACTTACGGCCCCGAAAAGGCCGCCGAAATTGAAAGCCGCTTTTACAAGCGGCACGAACGGGCGCTTGAGGAATTGAAAGGGCTCTCGGGTTATTTGGACAAGTTGAACGAAATGCATGACCAAGGCAAACTGCCTGATTCCGACGGTGAAGATTTCCTGGCCATTAAAAGCATGGCCGACCTCTCCGAAGACCAGAAGGCCTTCCTCGACGTCATGGCCTACAACGTACAGCGATGGCGCCGGATGATGGTCGATGACGAGAGGCTGAGTGTGCTGCTTGATCTCCAGGCGGACGATCTGCGGGGCATGGCGGCGCATCTCATCGAACGCAACCGCATTGTTTTAACAGAAGACGCCTGGTCTTGGATTGACGACGAGCAAGACCGGGATCTATTGATGGCGGTGGGCGCCTTATCCGGCAGCGAGCAGCGCGGTATGTTGTTCTGGAACCTACGTTGGGCCGTACTGGAAAGCCGCGAGCTATGCGAATGGGTCGCCAAACGCAGCTACGAGGAAATAGAACTACCGTTCGACCCGGAAGAGGAATAACCGTGATGCGGCCATGAAATACCTCGAAGGGCGTTGCGTATGACCGGCCCCAGGTTGGATGCGATGACACCGTCATTACGTCTTGGGTTCAACCATCCTTCACCTGATACTGAATAAGAAACCGAAAAACGAAAAACGTTGTCGCCGCGCGCGGTGGGTCCGTTTTTCGCGTCAATTGGTTGTGCCCGAGCTCGGGGAGTCCGTTTTTCAGGTCTACAATGAATATCCCGAGCGCGGCGACGGGCATTTTCATCCTTCGGCAGGCCCGCCTTGCCCGGTGGGTTGCTTCTGTTTCGGTGCTCACGGTGATTTGAGGCGAATCGGCATTCACCGGGTTTTCATGCCGCCTTCATGTGTGCTTCAAGCCGGCGTCATATGTTTCCGTTCGGGGAATCGTGGTATTATGCCCGCGTTTCGCCGGTTTTTCCCGGAGGTGAGGTTGCAATGCGTGTCTTTTTGATAATTGTGGTTATCCTGGCCGCGATCGGCGGTTGGCTTTATTTCTACGAACGGGAAACCCTGGACAGATTGATGAAGGGTGAGTTCGTTACCGAACCGGAGCCCCAACCCGCACCAAACCCCGAACCGCGACCGGAGAATGCAACAGCGGCCCCGAGAAAGGCCCCGGAAAAAGCCGACTCCGTTGTCCCGGCGTCGCCCGCGATGCTTCGAGTGCCTGACCTCGACGGGGATCTTTATGTCAACGGCGAACCGACCGAACCCGGTAAGACGCTGGAGTTACCGCCCGGGCGGGCTCTGGTTACCGGTTACGATAACGGTCGCTATGTTCACGATCTGGTGGAACTGAAATCCGGCGAATCGACCGAGCCCAAGGCAACGACCAGGAAGGGTTCTTCGGAGACCGGTTGGAGCACCTTCCAGGGCAACAGCCTGCGCACGGGTTATTCGCATGTTCGCGATCGGCAGGCTTTGGAGCCGGTCTGGCAGGTAGATCTGAAGGACAAGGTCGATTGCTCGCCCGTGATCGTCGGCGACCTGGCCCTCATATCCACCGGGCAAAGCCTGATCACCGCGATCGATCTCAGGGACGGCTCCGTTGCCTGGAAACAAGGCCGCATGGGCAGCGCCATCAGCCCCATCGCCACCGAGAAATACGCCTTTGCCGGCGCCGATACCGGACAGTTCGGCGGTTACCTGCTGAAAAACGGCAAGCAACGCGGCGACCTCTTTCTGGAAAGCTACCCGGTGGCCATGGCCGCGATTTCAGAGGAAGCCTTTCTGGTGAGTACACGCGGGACCAAGGTTTTTTCCATCGGCACCAAACGTCGCTTCACCGGACGCCTGCCGTTGAAGAGCAACTGGGAAACCGAACTTCCCGAACTGACCGCGGGGACCGGTTCACCCGTGATTCTGGACAAAACCGCGGTATTCTCCACCGGCAAGGGGCTGGTTGCCCTCTCCCTGACCGACGGCAAGCGTTTGTGGCCCGCAACCGGTTCCACGGTTGAAGGCGTTAGTTTGAAGAACAATATTTCCCTGTCTTTTGCCGACGAGACCCACTTTCGCATTCCCACGCCGGCCGCTCATGAGGGCAGGGTCTATGCGGCGCTCGACAAAACGTTACGCGGCGTCGATGCCGACACCGGCAGGGTTGTTTGGGAACAGTCGTTACCCGACAAAGCAACTTCTTCCATCTCCCTGGCTCATGAGACGCTGTATTTCGGAACCGCCGACGGACATGTAGAAGCCCGGAGTTTGAAGGACGGCGGCGCGATCTTCCGGGTGCGTGTCAGTGATCAGCCGGTGTTTGCCTCGCCGGTTCTGTTCCGCGACAAACTGCTGGTCGCGACCGCGGAAGGTCACGTGCATCTGCGCAACAGCTTCAGCGGCAAGGAGCCGGCCGTCGATAAAACCCTTGCCGGCGCCCCCGTCAACAGCACGCCCGCGGTCTGGGACGACGGTATCCTGGTTATCAATCGCAAGGGCAAGGCGGTCCGTTATCGCTGATGCCTTCGATGAGACAGCAGGTTGGGGAAGTCGAGGGCTCATCGACCCCTCGACTCGATGAGATTAAGGGTTAAATATTGCAGCAGTTATAGACCGCGTCGTGCCAGGAGCACTTGCCTTGCTGGTACAACTGGCGACAGAGTAACCTGGCGTTGGGATTATTCTCGCCGCATTGGGCAACACAATAGGATTGCGGTATCGCCATTGAAAATTGGCTCAGGCCGAAGGTGAGAAGGCCGGTCATGGCCACAAGCAGCATGAATTTCGATTTCATAGATCTTTCCTCCGAAGTATATTAATTTTAAGTATATTGCAGTCCTTAGGACTTTTAATACGAGCCCTTATTGTAGCGGATGCCGAAGTCAATTCAAGCTTCAAACAAGATACGGGTTCAAAAAAGTCGTTAGCCGCAAGAGCAAAGCGGTTCGTTATCGCTGATTCGATCAACCGATATTGTCCAATAACCTGCTGACCACGCGCTCCAGGTCCCGCAAGGTGGCGCACACCTCCGCCCTGGTGCAGTAGGGCGCATAGCGACGCATTTCCGAATCGCCCAGTTGCCAGTTGGCCCTTGCCTCCGGGTTCAGCCACAGGGTGTAGCGGGCGCGCCGGTAGATGGACTGCCAGATATCGGAGCGCGGATCGCCGTAGTTATTGCGGCCGTCGCCCAGCATGATCACGGTGGAGCGGTTGTCCACATCGTCCAGGGCCAGTTCCTCGAAATCCCGCAAGGCGCGGCCGTAATCGGTGCCGCCGATGCCGTAAAGGCGATCCGCCTCGGCCAGGGCGACTTCGGGTTCCTCGGCGCGGAACAGGTCGGTGACCTCGCCCAGCTTCGAACAGAAGACGAACACGCGCACGCGCGGCAGGACCTCGCGCACGCTGTACAGAAACAACATCAGGAAACGCGAGACCGAGGCTACCGAGCCGCTGATGTCGCAGATGGCGAAAACCTTGGGCCGGTCGATCCTACGCGCCTTCCAGCGCAGGTGGAACAGGTGACCGCCGTAGGCAGCATTGCCGCGCAGGGTTTTGCGGATATCCAGTTGCCCGCGCCGCGCCTTTTTGCGGCGCCTGGAATGAATCGCGACCAGTTTTTTGGCGATGCGGCGAATCAGTTCCTTCATGCGCTGCTGGTGCCGCTGCTCCAATTGAGACAGGTTGATGCGCGGCAACACGCGCTCGGCGGTTTCCCGACCGCGCGCCTCGGCGCGCAGCAGCATCTGTTGTTCTACCAGTGCGCGGGCGCGAGCGCGCAGGGCTTCGCGCCGATCCTTCCAGGCTTGCGCCCCGAGGGGTTCCCGGCTTTCCAGGGCCGCAATTTCCGCGTCCAGTTCCTCAGAGCCCATGGCCTGCATCAGCCGGGCCGTGTACAGGCCGACCTGCGTGAACATGCGAATATTCTGTAACCCAACCTCCCTGGCGGCTCGGGCCAGGGCCAGGTCCTCCTCGCCGGGGTTGTCAGTCCCTAACATGACGCCCAGAGCTGAGGATAGGCCGCCGCCCGAACCGCCGGAACTCGCGCCGCCCTCGCCGGGTTGTTCCGGCATGGGCTGTTTCCGGGGCGATTCATCCGGTTTCTCCTGAACACCGAAGCGGAAAAAGTCATCGAAGCAGCGATCGAAGCGCAGTTTCTCGTCATGGCTTTTGGCCAGGACCAGGGATAACCCCTGTTTTAAACGATGCCTGCTTTCAAAACCGACCAGGCCGGCCACCTGCATGCCCTCGATGGCTTCCGCCGGGGAAACGCGAACATCGGCGCCGCGCAGGACCTCGATGAATTCGGCCAGGGTACGTTCCATAGCCGGCTCACCTGTTTGCTTTGTTCAGGAGTTGCCAGAGGTCGGGCTGCACCCGCTCCACATCTTCCTGGAACTTGAGCAGTACATTCAAAGTATTGCGCACCAGGTCGGCGTCCAGTTGGTCCGCGTGCAGCAGTAGTAAGGTTCTGGCCCAGTCGATCGTCTCGCTGACCGCGGGATGTTTCTTCAGGTCCGTCTCGCGCAGGCCTTGCACAAAGGCTACCAGCCGAGTACGCAGGTCGGCGGCCAGTTCCGGGACGCGTACCGAGATGATGCGTTCCTCCAACGCGGCGTCGGGGAAGGGGATATAGAGGTGGAGACAGCGTCGTTTCAGGGCGTCGCCGATTTCACGCGTGTTGTTGCTGGTCAGCAGCACGACGGGCCGTGTGACCGCCTTGACCGTACCGATTTCCGGCACCGAGATCTGGTAATCGGACAGTAATTCCAGGAGGAAGGACTCGAACTCCTGATCGGCCTTGTCGATCTCGTCAATCAGCAGGATACAGCCGTTCGGCTCCCACAGCGCCTTCAGCAGGGGCCGCGCCTCCAGGAACTCCTTGGAGTAGAAGATATCGCCGAACTGGTGCAGGCGCCGAACCGATTCGGCCAGGCCCTCCGCGCCGCGCAGAATGTCGCCCAGTTGCTCCTTGAGCACCTGGGTGTAGAGCAACTGCTTGCCGTACTTCCATTCATACAGCGCCTTGGCCTCGTCCAAACCCTCGTAGCATTGCAGGCGGATGAGCGGCACGCCCAGGTACTCGGCGGTCACCTTGGCCAGTTCGGTTTTGCCCACGCCGGCGGGTCCCTCCACCAGGATGGGTTTCTCCAACTGGCAGGCCACGTAAACGGCAGTGGCCAGGGATTCGTTGCAAATGTACCCCAGGCTTTCCAGACCCCCGGTAATGACGTCTACCGAATCGATCTTTTCCTTGTGTTTCAGCTTCACGCGGCCCCCTGTTGCCCACACGGTAGCACAGAATCGGTCGCCGGGGCGGCTTCAGTATGGTCGTTTTCAAGAGTAAATTTTATAATCAGTTGCATAAAATGCGAGCTTTGGCGGACGGATTCCCGATATTCGGATTTATTGGGCGCTTTAAAACAGATTTCAGCTATCTCATTTGAAAAAAGAATATTACATACTTGGAGCGGCTGATTTCAGGCCTGAAAATGTGTATACTTGCATCTCCATGGCTACTTCCTGGCGCCGGGAGGTCGAGTACCCGTCACATGCGGCTGCGGCCTCTTGAAACTGGTGGTGTCCTTCTTGGGTATTATGATTTCAATCTTGACATGGTCGTCGTCGTAGATGCTTTACCAGCACCACCAGACAGCAAAACAACAACAAAATTTTTCGAACGTGGTGTGCAAAACTTGTCCGAGTCGATTGAAGAGGCATCGAAGCGCAACGCAGGTGTTGTACAGTACATCGGTGAATGGCATAGTCATCCTCCAGGTCATTCAGCCACCCCCAGTCAAATGGACCTCCGCCAATTGGCCTATCTTGCGGAAGGAATGGATCAAGATGGGCCAATTGGCGGAGGTCCATTTGACTGGGGGTGGCTGAATGACCTGGAGGATGACTATGCCATTCACCGATGTACTGTACAACACCTGCGTTGCGCTTCGATGCCTCTTCAATCGACT
>JASJCB010000095.1 GCA_030066195.1 Acidobacteriota bacterium | reverse complement strand
AGGTGGTTGCGATTCTTTTTCTGCATCACACTGAGCAGATTACGGTCCACATCGTGATTGCCTGGGACAAGGAACCAGGTTTTCGTGGGCTGGTGGTTCAGCCTTGTCACTGCTTCATCGAAGAACAAACGGGCCTGGCGGTACTCCGCATCCTTACCGGAGTGGGCGATATCACCGGTGACAAAAACAGCATCCGGCTTCAATTCAAACTCGGCCAGCTTGCTGATTACATCGCGCATGAGGGTTTCCAGAACCACATCTCGTTGCCAGTTTTCGTCTTTTTTGAAATGGAAATCGGAAAGGTGCAGCCAGGTGAACGTGGTCATGGCGGGCGCCTCGGGTGAATGATGTCGGGTTGATTATAGCCCATACTTGCTTCAGCCCGAATTGAGAAACATGTTGGTTCGTGTTGATTGGTCATCCGGCCCGAGTAACATTTGCTTTGCGGCTGATCGATGAGCCGGCAGGATTTTGTGAGAATCCGGGCATATTCGTTGAACGTGAAGCTAAAAACGGTTAAAATAACAGTTTGCGCGTCTTGTGTGCTTTGATGCCGCACCGTAGTAACAATCTTCATGGAGTCACAGTTACATGAAAATTTCCGAGGAAGTGGGTTCCAAGTACCGCTTTATTATCTTAGCCGGTCAACGCGTTTCGCAATTGCAAAAGGGCGCGAAGCCCCGTATCGAGAATGCCGAAAAGATGAAGCACACCCAAATCGCGGTGGAAGAGTTGGAAGCAGAAGCCTTGCAGTTCAACAAGCTGATCCTGAACGAGGACGGTTCCGTTGCCGGGCGGATCGAGCCCGACGGCACTACCGTTCATGTCGACGAATCCGGTGAGACCGAGGAAAAAGAAGAAGAATAACCGCTTCGCGGGCGGTACCGGGGGGCTCATGTGACGCAACCAGGCCGATCTGAGGGACCGGGACGGATCGTTTTAGGTGTAACCGGCGGTATTGCCGCGTACAAAACCGCGGAATTGGCCCGCCTGCTCACCAAAGCCGGCTACGATGTGGTCCCGATCATGACCCCTTGGGGCGCGCGCTTTCTGGGGCCGCTCACCCTGGAAGCGCTCACCGGACATCCCGTGCGCGTGGAAACCCCGGCGCACGAAAGCTCCGAGGGCATCGGACATATTTCCCTTATTCGATCGGCCGAGTTGCTGCTGATTGCCCCGCTGACCGCCAACACCATGGCCAAGATGGTCACCGGTATGGCCGATAACTTTCTGACCGCCACCTACCTGGCCCACCGTGGCAAGACGCTGGTTTGTCCCGCCATGAACACCGGCATGCTGGAGCATCCGGCAACCCGACGCAACCTGGCCCAGCTTGCCGCGGACGGCGTTGCCATTTGCATGGGCGAGGCCGGGGATCTGGCTTGCGGCGAGGTCGGCGCGGGCCGTATGGCCGAGCCCGATATCATTATGGATGCGGTCCGAATGCACTTGACACCGGACATTCCCGCCCTGGTCGGTCGATCCGTTCTGGTTTCCGCCGGTCCCACGCGTGAGGACCTGGACCCGGTACGCTACCTGACCAACCGCAGCAGCGGCAAGATGGGTTTTGCGGTAGCACGCGCCCTGCGCAACGCCGGGGCCAGGGTCACTCTGGTACACGGTCCCGGAAACCTGAAGCCGCCGATCGATATGGAGGTGGTGCCGGTCACGAGCGCTGCCGAGATGGAAGCCGCTATTCTACCGCGCCAGGCCGAAATGGACCTGATCGTAATGGCCGCCGCGGTTGCCGATTACCGGCCGCAAAAAGCCGAGCATAAACTGAAGAAAGGGCATTTCGACGGCACGGTCATCCTGGAACGCACCACCGACATCCTGGCTTCTCTGGGCGCCGCCAAGCGTTCCGGGCAGGTACTGGCGGGTTTCGCCGCGGAATCCGAGGACTTGCTGTCCAACGCGCGCGGAAAGCTGGAGCGCAAGAATCTGGACCTGATCTTCGCCAACGATATATCGGGCGAAGACCTGGGTTTCGGCGGCGACCACAACCGCATCACGGCGCTGGACGCCAGGGGACATACCATAGACCTGGGAACGGGGACCAAAGACGCCCTGGCCGGACAAATCGTCCGACTGCTGGCAGAAAAAATCTAAAAAACCATATATGAGGATGGAGAATCACTTCGGGTGATCTTCGGATATGATTTGGTTTTCTGCTTTGACACAAGTTTTCCCAGTTCGGTCCGATAAAGGGAACATGGGTTACCGATGAACATCAAAGGGGCCGGACAGGCCGCGTCGGATGGGAGCGGGAAGGCATGAAGATATTGGTGGTGGACGATAATTTTGTGAACCGAAAGGTTCTGGTCAAGTTCCTCGAGCACCTCGGCGAGGTCGATGTTGCCGTCAACGGGCGGGAAGCCATGGAGGCCATCAAGCTGGGTCATGTAGAACAAAACCCCTATGAGCTGATCTTGCTGGATATCATGATGCCGGAAATGGACGGTCAGGAAACCCTTCAGGCTATTCGGCAATATGAAAAAGAACACGAAATCTATACTTCCGACGGTGTCAAGATCATCATGGTCACCGCGCTCAGCGATTCCAAAAACATCATGCATGCCTTCCGTTACGGCTGCGAAAATTACATCACCAAACCCGTGGATCGAAGCAAACTATTGGAAGCCGTCCGCAATCTAGGCTTCGAAATGCCTTCGTAGACAACTCCGGAAGCAGGTTCCCGAAACCCTGGAGGATTGGGAAATTTTGCCGCGGCGGTGGTTTTCCATCACCTTGTTTGTCGTGCCGAATTCCAACCACTTTCGATTCATTTACTTAAACGCCGATAACCGGGCGGCCGGCCTTCCTTGACAGGCCGGCTTGAAATATCTATGATGACCTTGAGAGCATAGGAAAATCACCCGGCCGAGGTGGCATTGTGAAACTGCTCCGGGAAATGTTCCGGTCCTTTACATTACTGACGGTGGTCTTTTTCGGGGCATGCGGCACGTCGGATAAGGCGAATCTTACCGAACAGTTGGCGGAAACGCGGCTCAAGTTGAGCCGTTTGGAAGCCCGCTCTTCCACGACCGATGTCAACGCGTTGGCCTTGATCGAGAAAACCAACAAACGCTTGAAGCAGGTGGAAGACCTGATCATCGAATCGGAATATGAGCAGGCATCGGACCTTTTGCGCCTGATCGACAGTTCACTGACCCGATTTATGGAGGAAGGCCGAACCGATGACTTGGGCAATCCTACCCGGAGAATCGCCCTCATGGGCAGGGTTACCTACGAGGTCGTCGGGGAAGAGGACTCCTGGTCACCTTTAAAGGAAGAAGTTGCGCCCAAGGCCATCACAGGCTTGAGAACCGCCATTCGGTCAGGTGTATTCGTCGCATTTCCCAACGGGCCGGGAGTAACCCTGGGTTCCGAGGCGGAGTTGCTGGTGAAACGCAATGCCCGGCGCCGCTACATGATGGACCTGAATAGAGGCACCGCTCAATTGGTACTGGAAGGCGGCGAGCCCATGCAATTGAGGCTGGGCAATATCTTGCTGGATATCCAAGGGCCCGGCGTCATCGAGGCGGCCAACCAGGTGCTCACCGGCAACCGGCAGGTATCTGTTTACAAGGGGCGCGTTACCTGGGACGGTCCCGTTGAACGACACGATTTCTCCGATTTGGAAGGCATGCGTTGGACCGGTGACGAGATGACTAGGACCAATCTTCCCGGTGCGCCCAGGCCGCAATCCCCCGATGAAGACGGCATGGTCTATACCAATAACCAGGAAACTACTTCCGTTTTGTTTCAGTGGTACAGCAGTGGTTCCCGCTCCACCAGTCAATTACAGGTCAGCGCTCAACCCTATTACTTTACGCGTATTTTCGACAATGCCGTCATTCCTGACGAGCAGGTGAAGGTCGTTTTGAAACCCGGCGTCTATTATTGGCGGGCGCGGTCCATGGGCAAAAACCGGATCCCGGGCCCGTTTTCCAAATCCCGCAAGCTGATCGTATCCAAAGAGACGGGCACGACCCAAACAACTGCAACCAAAAAAGAGAAACCGAAAGCAAAAGGTCCGGAAATCTCCGATGTCAGTTTTGAAATATTTAAACCCACCGTGCTTGTCTCAGGTCAAACCGTTGCGGGTTCTCGGGTTCGGGTGAACGGGGAAACCGCCGTGGTCATGGATGACGGTCGCTTCCGTTCGGTCATCAACATGGCCGAGGCGGGGCAACAAATGTTGCGGATCGAGGCCATGGACCCCGTTACCGGCAACACCACGACCTGGGAAAAAGAAATTATCATCCCCTGAGATTAAAGAAGAAGAGCGACCACGATACTTCGTGGAGGAGGCGATTTGATGACGAAGGGTACGGACGGTTGGAACCTTTCCATTCGCACGACTTTATTGCCGAAAGACACCAACCAGCACGGCACCATCTTCGGAGGTGTCATCTTGTCCTATATCGACATAGCCTGTGCCGTGGAAGCCAAGCGTTTCTGCGAACAGGAAGTGGTGACGGTGGCCATGAAAGAAGTGGAATTCAAGGAGCCCGTGTTTGTGGGCGATCTGATCAGCTTCTATACCCGGATCATCCATACCGGCCGGTCTGCCATAACCGTTGAAGTGCGGGTCATGACCCTACACGACCAGAACAAACCGATGGGCAGAGAAGACTGCCAGGTGACCGATGCACAGGTTACTTTTGTAGCCATCAATAGTGAGCGGCGGCCCGAGCCGATTCGTATTCGCGATTCAAGACACGATCCGCCCGCCTTTTCACCCGAGTACCTGAAAGCGCGGCTCAAGGTAGATTGAGCCCTACATCGCGAGGAGACCATGAAAACTTCGTTCCTGCTGCCGGCTTTTATGACGTCGTTTATAGCCGTGGGCGGTTACCACTATACGGCCGAAACCACGGTGAATGACGAGGGAAGAAAACAAAAAAATACCATGATGGTAGAGGCCTGGATTGACGGCGCCAAAGCCCGGATTTTGTTCAGGGAAAACGATAATCCAACTGCAAAACCGGGAAGCTATATCTTGACCAACGACGGCGGCAAAACCCTCTACCTGGTGAACCCCGAGGATCAGAACTACATGGAGTGGAGCATGGACATGGTGATGAGCATGGCCGGGGCCGTGGGCGGCATGCTCCAGATCCAGTTCGATAATCTGAAAACCGAGAAGTTGGAGGAAAGTGACGGGGACCGCATTCACGGCTTCGATACAAAGCGCTACAAATACAAAACCAGTTACGATATGAACATGAAGGTGCTGGGGATGCGTCGCGCCCACTCGGTGGAAACGGAGCAGGAATCTTGGGTGGCCGGCAAGTTGAAAGACGTGGCCCTGGGTGTCTGGTTGCGCAATACGCCGCCTTCTACCGGTGACGAGGAGCTGGACAAACTGATCGAAGCCGATATGGGCAAGGTCCAGGGTTTTCCTCTGAGATCGCGCACCAAAACCGTTACCAAGCAGTGGAATAAAAAGCGCACCAAGGTGAAGCGTGAAAGCATCTCCTATTCGAACACCGAGGTCAAAACCTTCAAAAAGACCTCGATCGACGGAGCCCGATTCAAGATCCCTCAGGGTTACACCATGATCGATTCCCCAATGGGTCAAGGCAGTCCTCTCAAGGGATTGTTCAAAAAACAGGATTGATCATGACTTTGCGTGTCGTTTCGCTGTGCCCCAGTACCACGCACCTGGTGTTTGCCCTGGGGCGCGGCGATTGCCTGGTGGGGGTGACCCGTTACTGTATTCACCCCGCGGAAGCGGTTGCCGCCGTTCCCAAGGTAGGCGGGACTAAAAATCCCGATGTTGCCGCTATTGCCGAATTGAAGCCGGATCTGGTGTTGTTGAACCGCGAGGAAAACCGGCGGGAAGACTGGGAGGCTATGGCCGCGTTGGGACTGAACTGTCACCTGTCCTATCCGCGTTCGCCGGCTGAGGTCACCGCCATGATCGGAGAGTTGGGCGAACTGCTGGGGGCGGTGCAAGAGGCCGAACGAATGGTTCAAGAGATCGAGACCGCTCGCGGGGAAATGCAATCGCAAAGACGAGAGCCGGTCTCTTTTGCCTACCTGATCTGGCGCAAACCCTGGATGACCGTGAACGGTGAAACCTATATCAGCCGCTTACTGTGTGAAGCCGGCGGACGAAATGTCTTCGAGTCCGTGGAAACGCTTTATCCGGAAGTGAGTGCGCAACAACTGGCCGAGTATCGGCCGGACATGGTCCTGCTTTCCTCAGAGCCGTTTCCCTTCAAGACCAGGCACATCGCGGAACTGGCGCAAGCGACCGGCTTATCCGCCGAGCGTTTCCATCTTGTAGACGGGGAGTTATGCTCCTGGCACGGCGCCATGACGGCCGCCGGCCTGGCCTACGCCGCGGAGTTGTTTTCCTCGTCATCCCGAGGAACGTAACAAAGCCAGGACTCGAGCGTTGGCGGGTGGAAAATCTTTGTCTCGCAATTGATTGATTGCGATCCATTTCATGGCCGCTGAAGCCAGGGGACGTGGATCGGGCGAGCCCGGTTTCAACTCGCAACGGTAAAAGGCCAGGTTGACGATGCGTTCCGGGTAAGAGAAGGTCTCGCGGTGCAGACATTCGCCGATTCGGGCCTTTACGCCTAGTTCTTCGCTTAGCTCCCGGGCGAGGGCATCGCTTTCGGACTCGTCGGCCTCGCGCTTCCCGCCGGGGAATTCCCAAAAACCGGCCAGGTGGGCGTCTTGCTTGCGTCGGGTTACCAGGATACGACTACCTTGAATCAAGACGCCGGTTACCACGTCGATGGTTTTCATGATCCATCCAAAAAAATAGGGCCCGGTAACTGGTACCGGGCCCGGTATTTCATCTGCGCAAAGGCTTTGGTTTACTCTTTCATCAAACGGCGGAGTTGCTCGCCCATGATATCGCCCATGGTTGCGCCGCCGGAATCATTGTTCCGGGTGTACTCCAGGACGGCCTGACGTTCCTCGTGTACGTGCAATTTCCGCACGCTGAGGTCCACCTTCCGTTCGCGATGGTTGATGCGGGTAATCAAGGCTTTAACTTCCTGGCCTTCTTCCAGTTTGTCTTCCTTGTTACGCAGTTCGGCGTTGCGAATGAGGCCCTCCACGTGATCGGAAAGCTTCAGGAATGCGCCGAATTCGGTAACCTTGGAGACCGGGGCCACCACGATGTCGTTGACACGATTGTGGTTGGTGAAGTCAATCCAGGGATCCTGCTCCAACTGCTTGATGCCGAGGGAAACCTTGCGGTTCTCGGTGTCCACGGCCAGGATGACGACTTCGACTTCCTCGCCCTTCTTGACGAAGTCGGCGGGCGCGGCGTTGCGGTCGCCCCAGGTGAAGTCGCTGACATGCACAAGGCCGTCGATACCGTCTTCAATTTCGACAAAGGCGCCGAAGTCGGTGATGTTGCGTACCTTGCCCTTGACCTTGCTGCCCACGGGGAAGCGTTCGGCGAGGGAATCCCAGGGGTTGTCCTCGGTTTGCTTGAGGCTCAAGGAAACACGGCGATTATCCGAATCCAGGTCCAAGACTCGTACCGAAACCTCCTGGCCTTTGCTCAGCATTTGGGCGGGGTTACGGATCTTCTTGGTCCAGCTCAGTTCGGAGACGTGGATCATGCCCTCGACACCGGCTTCCATTTCAACGAACGCGCCGTAGCTGGTGAGGTTCAAGACCTTGCCCTTGGCCATGGTGCCGGGGGGATATTTCTCCGCAACGCTCAGCCAGGGATCGGGCGCGCATTGCTTCAAGCCGAGACTGACCTTTTCCTTCTCACGGTCGAAACGCAGAACCTTGACCTTGATGGACTGGCCCAGTTCCACCAAATCCTTGGGATGGGTGACACGGCCCCAGGACATGTCGGTGATATGCAGCAGGCCGTCCAAACCGCCCAGGTCGATGAAGACGCCGTAATCGGTGATGTTCTTGACCGTACCTTCCAGTTCGGCGCCTTCGACAAGTTTTTCGAACAGTTCGTTCTTCTTGCCTTCGAACTCGTTCTGCAAAATGTCACGGCGAGATAGGATCAGGTTACCGCGGCGGCGCTGAATCTTGAGGATGGAGAACTCCAGGCTCTGGCCCAGCAGGTCCTGGTACTCCTTCTGAGGTTTGAGCGTGGCCTGCGAGGTCGGCAGGAAAGCGCGGACACCCACATCTACAATGAAACCACCCTTCACCTTTTCGATAATCGTACCGGTAATCATTTTTTCTTCTTCGGCGATCGACTCGATTTCGTCCCAGACTTTGGAGACGCGAGCGCGCTCGAAGGAGAGGGGAATGTACTGAGCATCGGGATTGAAGCGGCAGACCATGACGGTGAGTTGTTCCCCGTCGGTAACTTTGAAATTGCCGTCTTTGTCGCGCAGTTCGGTAGCGGGGATCATGCCCTCCACGCGCGCGCCGATATCGATCAGTACTTCCTGTTCGCCGAGGCTGACCACGGTACCCGCAACGATGTCACCGGGACGGTAGGAGCGGAATTGGTCGTATTGTTCCAACAGTTCTTCAAAGCTCTTACCCTGGTCGTTTTCCTCGTCGTCTTCATCGCTGTCCTCAGCAAGAGGGTTTTCAGCGATTTCATCTTCACCGTGGGCTTCGGCGACGGGCGCCTCGGCAGCTTCTTCGGTGACGGGTGCTTCTGCAGCCGGTGTTTCCGCAACTTCTTCGGTTGCGGGCTCAGCCTCCGCCGTCTCCGAGACGGTTGCTTCGGCGGAAACGGCTTCGGTTGCGGGCTCAGCCTCGGCTGCCTCCGAAACGGCTTCCGTGGAAACGGCTTCGGTTGCGGGCTCAGCCTCGGCTTCCGAGCCGGTTGCTTCGGCGGAAACGGTTTCGGTTGCGGGAGCTTCCGGGGCTTCGGTTTTTTCTTCGGGATCAGGCTCTGCTACGGCGGCAGCTTCCGCCTCTCCTGCCGTGGGATCAGCGGCAGTGTCACTTTCGACCTCGGCGGCTTCTACTGATGCCTCCTGAGTGGAGCCTTCCGCGGTGGGTGTGGTTTCTTCAGTGGGCTCTGTGGGTTTTTCTTCTACGTTGGGATCATCTTGGTTGTTGTTGGTCATGGCTGAGTTAACCTCCGCATTATCAATCGCTAAGTTAGGCTGTCGGATTCGCAAGTTGACGGTAGAAATGAATCTATGACCCTTGCCTTTGCGCTAAACGGGTATGATATCATACCCGCCGGAAAATAGATGCAGTTTGTCGGAAAAAAGGTGCAGGAATATGGTGTTCATGCGGCTTACAGCCGAATGAGATAGGCCGCCGCGAAGCCGGTCTGAGCCCAAAACATCATCAAATACATATGCTTCCAGGAGGGGTGATTTTCTACCCTGCTCAGGTCCTCGGGATTGCGTAAGATAAGGTATAGGGTATAACTGCCCCAGATCACCAGGCTGAGGCAGAAAAGCACCAAAAGCAGCGGGTCACCGGTCAGTATCGGGGTCTTGCCGTCGGGCTTGATCACCAGACCCAAGGGAATTAAAAGCCAGGGTAGTACAAAACTGGGCGCAATCATCCAGGCGGCCTTGCGTACGCCGAAACGAACGGGCAGGGTGTTACAACCGCCTTGGCGATCCCCCTCCATATCGCTGAAGTCCTTGGTTCCTGCGGCGCCGATGAGGAAGAGGAAGAAGATGAGACCGATGTACCAGGGTTCCCAATGCCATACAGAAGCCAGAACCGACCAGCCGGCTACCTTCAGCATGAGACCTCGGGGGATCGCGATGGTCAGGTGGGCGCCGAAGGTCATTCGCTTGGTGCGGCCGAGGGCGGGTACGGAATAAACCAGGGTGAACAGGGCGGCCAGCAGGTAGAACACGATGCACTCGTGGTAGAGAAGGGGAGCGGTCAGGCGGTCGGTCCAACTGTCGAATTGTGGGAACGGGACAATGATCCAGGTCATGCCGACACCGATGAAATAGGTAATCAGGGTGAACACCGCGGCGCGGCGCATGGACATTTTTCTGCCGGCCAGGGGACGCTCGGGCTTGTTGATGCGGTCGATTTCCAGGTCGTAAATCTGGTTGATGCCGTTGCCGGCGGCATTCAATATTCCGGCGGCCAGAGCAGCTATGGCAATTAAAAAGAATTCCGTCAGGCCGAACCCGGGTCGCAAGCTGTGCTGTGAACCCAGGGCGGTCAGTGCGCCGGAGATCACGCCGAGCATGGGGGCGATCAAAGTAAATGGGCGAGCGAAGGCGAGAAGTGTCTTCAAGTGGACTTCCGAGAGGCGATTAGCAGTATACGGGTCCCGTTCGGGGAACAGGGGGATGCGGTTACGGCGTGAAGGGACAATAAAAAAGGCGGGCAGGTGCCCGCCTTCTGTAAATGCGATCAAGCGTTAATCTCAGGCGCCGCCGGCCTGCTTGGCAACTTCTTCGGCGAAGTTGTCCACGCGCTTTTCCAGGCCTTCGCCCAGTTCGTAGCGCGCAAAGCGGCGGATGGTGATCTTTTCGCCGATAGACAGCGTTGCCTCGTTCACCACATCCTGAATAGTTTTCTTGTTTTCCTTCACCCAGTATTGCTCAAGCAGGCAGTTCTCTTCGAAGAACTTGTTCATCTTGCCGTCGACGATCTTGTCGACGATGTGCTCGGGCTTACCGGAGGCAAGGGTTTGTTCACGGGCAATTTCGCGCTCTTTATCCAGGATCTCCTGGGTTACTTCCTCGCGAGACAGGAAGCGCGGCTTAGCGGCCGCAATGTGCATGGCAATGTCTTTTGCCAGAGCCTGGAAGTTATCGTTACGGCCGGTAAAGTCGGTTTCGCAGTTAACTTCCAAAAGCACGCCGATTCTGCCGCCGTGCACATAAGAAACGATGGTGCCCTCAGAAGCAATACGCCCGGCCAGTTTGGCCGACTTGGCCATACCTTTCTTGCGCAGGTAGGTGATTGCTTCCTCGATGTCGCCGTTGGTTTCGCCAAGTGCTTTTTTGCAGTCCATCATCCCCAGGCCGGTGCGGTCCCGGAGTTCTTTTACCAGTTTTGCGGATACTGTCATCCCGCTCTCCTCAAAGGTCAAATTAGATTGCGAAAAATGGTTTAGCGGTTCTCGTTGGGCGCCGAACCGTCGCTATGGTAGGCGCTGGGGCCGTGGGTTTCAATAATGGTCTCATCTTCACCGGAGTTGGCGCGCTCTTCAGCGGCTGCCTTGTGAATCGCCTCACCCTCGATGACGGCGTCGGCGATACGGGCGGTGAACAGCTTGACGGCGCGAATGGCGTCGTCGTTGCCGGGAATCACATAGTCGACTCTTTCGGGATCACAATTGGTGTCGACGATACTGACCACGGGGATTCCCAGTTTGTTGGCCTCGGCAACCGCAATCTTCTCACGGTTGGGGTCTACCACGAAAAGTACGTCAGGCAGGCGGGTCATGCTCTTGATGCCCGAGAGAACCTTGAGTAACTTATCTTTTTTCTTCTCGACAGAGAGGATTTCCTTCTTGGTCAACTGGTCGTAAGAACCGTCCGTGGCCATGGCCTCGTATCGATTGAGGGTTTCAACCGACTTACGGATGGTCTTGAAGTTGGTCAGCGTACCGCCCAACCAGCGATTGTTGACGAAGTACATATTGCAGCGTTGCGCCTCGTTCTCGATGGCTTCTTGCGCCTGGCGCTTGGTGCCCACAAACAGGACCGTGCCGCCCTTTTGGGCTTTTTCGATCACAAATGCCGCCGCTTCGCGGAACTTCTTGAGGGTCTTCTGCAGGTCGATGATGTAGATGCCGTTGCGGCTTCCGAAGATGTACTTTTTCATCTTCGGGTTCCAACGCTTGGTCTGGTGACCGAAATGAACCCCGGCTTCCAGGAGCTCTTTCATGGAAATCGTAACCAAAATAACCTTCCTATACCGGATTTGTCATGGCTTCGCGGGGCAAATTCTCGACGTTTTGGCCGGCACCAATTGAAGCAACATCGAAAATCCCGTCCATCCTGAGGGACGGCGGGCAGCGCCCGGAAACGAAAAGAGATTAACGTTTGGAGAACTGGAAACGACGGCGGGCGCCGCTGAGGCCCGGCTTCTGACGTTCTTTCTCGCGGGAATCGCGTGTAATGAATCCGGCAGACTTCAAACGGGAACGCAGTTCCGTATTGAATTCGACCAAAGCACGGGAAATACCGTGGCGAATTGCCCCGGCTTGACCCGAGGTACCGCCGCCGCGCACCGTGATGTAGATGTCGAACTTGCCTTGCGTCTCAGTCAAGGTCAAGGGCTGGCGAATGATCATTTTGAGCAGGTCAGACGGAAAGTAGTCATCGAAATCACGTTTGTTCACCGTGATTTTGCCCGAGCCCGGACGCAGGAAAACGCGTGCGGTGCTGGACTTACGACGACCGGTTCCGTAGTACTGAATATCGGCCAACTTGATTGCCTCCTAGTCTGTTACAGCGCTACTTCGAGCTTCTCGGGCTTTTGCGCCGCGTGCGGATGATCCGAGCCCGCGTACACATTGAGTTTGCGGTACATGGCTCGGCCCAACTTCGTCTTGGGCAACATGCCTTTGACAGCCAGCTCGATAGGGCGTGTAGGGTGTTTAGCGAACATGTGTTCCGCCGCAACTTCTTTCAAACCGCCGGGGCGGCTGGAGTGGCGACGGTACGCCTTGAATTTCATCTTCTTACCCGTCAAAACGGCTTTGTCGGCATTCACGATAATGACGTGATCGCCCATGTCCATATGCGGGGTGTATTTGGGGTTGCGCTTACCGGTCAACAAGTTGGCCGCAAACGTAGCCACCCGGCCTAAAGGCAGGCCGGCCGCATCGAGAACATACCACTTTCGGGTAATGTCTTCCTTCCTGGGAAAAAAAGTAGACATTTTATCTTCCCCTGGTATTGTTGCTGCACCTCTCGGCGCGCTTTGCGCGAGTCCGGACGGACTTCGCACGAAACACCGAATATACACTATCACCCGCTATCAGTCAAAAGGTTTTTAGATTGCTCTTTATGGGGTTTGTGTGGAGAGATCGGCGTGCGCCTTCAGGATCATTTCCCTCAGTTCAGCAGCCCCGTCTCGGGTGGCCGACATGACGGCTTTAGCCCTGGCGAATGCGGTTTCCGGCGTTCCATCCTCGGGATGCTTCCGTTTGGCCCTGGTCAAGGATTCGGAGGAATAGCTGTCCAACAGCGGCAGCACCGCAACGCTTTGCCGCGCCTTTTCGAAGCGTTCGTGAGCCGAGGCAAACAAGGGACCCTCCGTCACGCCGGCGGTAACCAGCCGTTCAAGGTCATCGACCGCGGCTATTGCCTCATCCGCTTGCATTGCCGTTTGTCCCAAACGTTCGGCGATCCGGGCCAGGCCCGAGGCAATGGTTTTCGGTGAAGCGAGTTCCGCTTCAGCCAGGCTTGCCGCAATCCTTGCTTTCAGGTTAAGACAACCGGCCGGTAGTTCAGAAACATAATCGGCCAGCGGTCGGTGGTCGAAACCCTCTATATACGCGCCGCCCTCGGTCGCGTTGACCAGGGTGACGCCCGTCTCGTGAACCGCTCGGAGACCGACCTCCTGGAAACACAAACGGAAGGTATTGAAATTACTGGGTGAATATACCGTGCTCTCACCGTTCCAGGCACGGATCGGGTACATCTTTTCTTCCATCAGGAAGCGGGAGGAAGCCCCCTCCAGGAAGTCCAGCACGCCTTCCTTATCGATGATCTTGGCCTGGTCTCCCTCGATATTCGCCGTCAAGCTGCCGTAATCCGTAGCGTGGGCATATAGGCGGCCGTCGGTATAGGCAAGATCCTGACCGACCAGGGCGACGGGGTTGCAACCGAACATCAGGGCCGCGGCAAACATGGCGTTGGCGTTACAGCCTCCTCCGTGAATGCCCCGGACTCGCTGTTGGGTGACCTCGGCCACGAAGGCCGCATAGTTCCAAGTGTTTTGGTGCATCACGAAGGTATTCTCGGCCGGCAGGGTAAATGCTTTGGGGTTGGTTGTCTCGGCCAACACCAGGGTCAATTGTTGCAATGCCTCCGTGTTACCGGTCAGGTCGTGGGTCACATCCGCGGTCTCTACCGAAAATACCAGGTGCGGCAGGATGCCGTGACGAAGCAAGGCCGGCAGGCTGCTGTTGACGCAACATATCAAAGCGTTGTCTTCAACTCTTTTGATATGTTGGATGTTCTTATCCAGGCTGGGACCTGAGGCCACCAGAACGGCCGGAACGTCTTGCATTCGACCTTCCAAGGTGAATATAGAGGGGAAGCGGCTTTTATGACGAACGTTGTTGATCAGGTGATGAATCCAGGTGCGGGTGTTGTTGGTTCGCGTTTTGGCGCACGACAGCATAATCGGCACCGCCTCGTCCAAAGCCGCGCTGACAGCGGCCAATTGGTCCGGCATGTGTCGCTGGTAGGCGGGCGTGGACAAAACACGCAAACGCTCGCCGTGCAGGCTGATGTCGATAAGGTAGAATTTGAATGCCTGCAACGAACAGAAGAATTGAATCTTGCCGGGATCCAACTCGCCCAGGGCCGTATTGTTCAGGAACATGCCGGTCAACAGGTGGACATTGGGTTCGATAACCGCAATCTTGACGGGCAACCCGGTCAGGCGACGAGCGAGGGCAATGGGCAGGCTGCCGCCGCCGCAGCCGATCAACACGACCAGATCGGTGTGGTCGAAGGGTTTGTCCATCAGGAATTTCTCGGCGGATTGGTCCGGGCTGTAAATGCTGTCTACCATCTTGCCGTTGACGCGAACGCCCCAACCGCCGTTGCGGGCTTGTACAAATGCCACCGACTCATCCCAATTCACCGCCGCATCGGTACAATGATCCAGAGCGTCGATCTGGTGTTGAGTAAAACGAGCAATACGGTTGGCGACGGATGAGGGGATCTTCAACGGGATCCATTCCTTATTGAATAGGGAGGCCGAAACGTCCCCTTGTTTTTCAGCGGATTATTGGAGCCGGTAGTTCGGCGCCTCCTTGGTAATCACCACGTCGTGGGCATGGCTTTCGCGCAAGCCCGATTGACTGATTCTGACAAAGCGGGCCTTTTCCTTCAAGTCCTTGATGTTTGCGCTGCCGGTCAGACCCATACCCGCGCGCAGGCCGCCGATCAACTGGGTGACCACCGCGGACAAGCTGCCTTTATAGGGCACCTGGCCTTCGATACCTTCCGGTACCAGTTTGGTGCGAGCCGCGCTTTCCTGGAAGTAGCGATCGGCGGAGCCGTCCTGCATGGCTCCGAGGGAACCCATGCCGCGATAAGTCTTATAACTGCGGCCTTGGTAGAGAACCGTTTCGCCGGGGCTTTCGTCGGTGCCGGCGAACAGGCTGCCGATCATAATGCAGTCAGCGCCCGCCACAATGGCCTTGGGAATATCGCCCGAGAACTTGATACCGCCGTCCGCAATCAGGGGAATGTCGTGTCTGGAGCAAGTCTTGTGAGCCTCGTTGATAGCGGTAATCTGCGGCATGCCCGCCCCGGTAACCACCCGGGTGGTGCAGATGGAGCCGGGTCCTATGCCTACCTTGATCGCATCCGCGCCCATCGCGATCAGATCTTCAGCGCCTTGGGCCGTGGCCACGTTACCCACGATCAGCGGAACTCTGGGAAAGTGGCTTTTTACCTCGCGGGCCGCGTTCATCACTCCGCGTGAATGTCCGTGGCTACTGTCCAGCACCAGGACATCTACCTTGGCGTCGACCAAAGCCTGCACTCGCTCCAGCATGTCCGCGCCGACGCCAATGGCCGCTCCCGAACGCAATCTCCCGCCGGGGTCTTTACAGGCCAGCGGATAAGTGAGTTTCTTCTGGATATCCTTGACGGTGATCAGGCCGCGCAGCTTGTAATCATCGTCTACTACCAACACTTTTTCGATGCGGTGTTTGTGTAGGTAATACTGAGCCTCTTCAAGCGTAGTGCCCATGGGGACCGTTACCAAACGATCACGGCCGGAAGTCATGACATTGGCGACGGGCTGCTGGTAGTTGGTCTCGAATCGTAGGTCGCGATTGGTGATGATGCCGACCAGGGTGCCGTCGTTCTCCACCACGGGAATACCGGAGATGCGGAACTGACCCATCATGGAATCGGCCTGTTTCAGCGAACCCTCGGGGCCGATGGTAATGGGATCTGTGATCATGCCGGACTCTGAACGCTTGACCTTGTCTACCTCGGCGGCTTGGGCGGCAATGCCCAGGTTTTTGTGAATGACGCCGATGCCGCCCTGCTGGGCGATGGCAATGCCCAGACGATGTTCGGTGACCGTATCCATGGCCGCCGACAGTAACGGGATGTTCAGTTCGATATCCCCCACCAGGCGGGTCTTCAGGCTCACATCGTTGGGGTGGATCTCGGACAATCCCGGGATCAACAAAACGTCGTCAAAGGTCAAACCTTCGAGTAAGGGTTCGATCAGCATCTTTTCCTCTTCAACGCCCGGCTGATCCGGGCCTTTCAGCATTGTTCAGGTCCGGACAAGCCCGGCCGCTCAGCGACGGCCGTGACAGTGCTTGAATTTCTTGCCGCTTCCACAATAACACGGTTCATTACGGCCCTGTTTGGGTTTATCGCGACGGTAGGTTTTAGGGCGGTCGGTCTCATCGCCCTGGCTTGCGCGGCGCATGGCGTTCGCCTCTCTCCTGCGCTGTTCCCTCATGCGATCCATGGACTCGCCGCTGAGTTGGGGTTTCAGGAAGACCAGGGTTTTGACGACTTCTTCGTCCATGCGGTCCATCAGGTCGTTGAACATTTCGAAGCTGGCTTTCTTGTATTCAATCAGCGGATCCTTCTGGGCGTAACCCATCAGGCTGATGCCTTGCTTCAGGTGGTCCATATTGCGCATATGGTCCTTCCACTGCTGGTCCACCATGTAAAGGATGATGAAGCGTTCGTGTTCCTTGACCGTTTCGGGCTCCACGCCCAACTCGTCCCACTTGGCCTCATAGGCTTCGCGGACTTTCAGGCAAACGTCCTCCACCACCGCATCTGGATTCAAGGGGTTGCTTTCTGCCAACTCCGGGTCGGGTTGATAACGCAAAATGTTCTTCAAGCTGTCGAACATCTTGGCCTTGCTCTCGTCATCTACACGCTCTTCGGTGTTGCTTTCCACGAAATAGCGGGAAATGGCCTCGATTTTGGAGTTCATGAACTCACGGGGGTCGCCGGTCATCAACTCGTAGCGCAGCTTGTAAAAGGTGGTCCGCTGCTTGTTCATGACGTCGTCATAATCCAGCAGGTTCTTGCGCATGTCGAAGTTACGGGCTTCCACGGCCTTCTGGGCTTTTTCCACCGCGCGGTTCACCATTTTATGTTCGATCGGTACGCCCTCTTCCATATTGTTGGCCAAGATGGTTTTCATACGCTCATTACCGAACAAACGCATCAGCTTATCTTCCATGGAGAGGTAGAAACGGGTCATGCCGGGGTCGCCCTGACGACCGGAACGACCACGCAACTGGTTGTCGATCCGGCGCGATTCGTGGCGTTCGGTACCGATAATGCAAAGGCCGCCCAGATCCAAGACCTTCTTTTTTTCTTCCTTGCAGACGGCCGTATATTTCTCAAACAGGGCATCGTAGTCTGCCTCGGGATCGCGGGCCAGATCGTATTTGGCCAGGGCTTCCGCGTTGCCGCCAAGGATGATATCGGTTCCGCGACCCGCCATGTTGGTGGCAATGGTGACCGCGCTCAAGCGACCCGCCTGGGCCACGATATCCGCTTCCTGCTCGTGGTATTTGGCGTTCAAGACCACGTGTTTGATATTTCGCCTGCGCAATACCGCGCTCAGCATTTCCGAGGTCTCGATTGCGATGGTACCCACCAAAACCGGTCGGCCCTTTTGGTTTTGTTCGATGATTTCGTCACAGATGGCGTTGAACTTCCAATCCCGGGTGCCGTAGATGAAGTCGTTGGCATCTTCGCGGGTAATGGGCTTATTGGTGGGGATGACGAACACGCCGAGGTCATAAATTTTCAGAAATTCCGGGGCCTCGGTTTCAGCGGTACCGGTCATGCCCGAAAGCTTGGAGAACATGCGGAAGAAGTTCTGGAAGGTTACCGAAGCCATGGTCTGGTTCTGCTTCTCGATGGTCACTTCTTCCTTGGCTTCCAGCGCCTGGTGCAGACCGTCGGAATAGCGCCTGCCCGGCATGGGACGACCGGTGTGTTGGTCAACGATGATCACCTGACCGTCGCGAACCAGGTAGTCCACGTCGTTGGTGAAAAGGAAATGAGCCTTGAGCGCCTGTTCCAGACAGTGCAGGATTTCGATATTGGCGGGGTCGTAGAGGTTGGTCAGCCCCAAAAGACGCTCGGCCTCTTGGATACCCGCCTCGGTGAACAGCGCATGGTTGTCTTTCTCGTCCACGGTGTAGTGGGTGTCGCGGTTCAGTTGGAGCACGATCTTGTTGGCGTCGTAGTACTTGCTGGTGCCGCCCTCGGCCGGGCCGGAGATGATGAGCGGGGTTCGCGCTTCATCGATCAAGACAGAGTCGACCTCGTCAACGATGGCGTAGTGATACCCGCGCTGTACCAATTGGTCGACACGGTGTTTCATATTGTCGCGCAGATAGTCGAAGCCGATTTCGTTGTTGGTACCGTAGGTAATGTCGCAGGCATAGGCATCACGGCGTTCCGTGTCGTTCATGTCGTGGAGGATACAACCCACGGACAAACCCAGAAAACGGTAGACTTGACCCATCCATTCGGCGTCGCGTTTGGCCAGATAATCGTTGACGGTGACCAGAATAGCGCCCTTGCCTTCCAAGGCGTTCAGGTATAGAGGCATGGTGGCGGTCAAGGTTTTACCTTCACCTGTTTTCATTTCGGCAATGGCGCCCTTATGCAGCACCATGCCGCCCAGCACCTGTACATCGTAGGGGCGCATGCCCAGGGTGCGAACGGCCGCCTCACGCGCGGTAGCAAATGCCTCCGGCAAGAGATCGTCCACGGTCTCCCCATCAGCCAGGCGCTGCTTGTATTCGTCAGTTTTGGCGCGGAGTTGGTCATCCGAGAGTTTTTGCATCTCGGGTTCCCATTCCCCGACCTGCTTGACGGCTGGTAACATGCGTTTCAGTTCCCGCTCGTTTTGGGTTCCGAAGACTTTCTTGACGATAGTTCCAAGCATGGGTGGCAATCTCCACTGTTAAGAGGCTTTTGCGCCGAAGCGCTCCTGAAAAGACAAAACCCGGCAGGGGGCGCCGGGATACACGTGGCCAATATGCTAACAAAAATCGCGGTTCAGGTCGACCTCTAACCACGAGGATTTTCTTTAGGCAGGTGAGCCCGGCAGCTTGTGTGCGGCACATCCGACCGGAGTAGTATTATTCGTGAAAAGCTTTGAATTGTTGCAATGTCCGACGCCGGGGTGATGACCTGTCAACCCGTTTTCGGTAAACGGGTACTGGATTGGGAGCCGTGTCGACTCATCGGACCAGCATGAAACACAGGCCCATGATCACAGTGGGTATCAGCGAAGCCTTCAGAAGCCCCAGGGGAGAGATTCCATTCGTGAAATGGTGCTTCAAGATCGAGACTCCGGCCGGATTGGGCGCGTTGGCGATCACAGTCAAACCGCCTCCGGTAACCGCGCCTGCCACCACCGCATACTTCAGTTCGTCGGTGAAGTTGGGAACCAGAGTGGCCAGGTAGGTGATAGCCGCGTTATCGTTGAAGGCGGTCAGCACGGTGGCGCCCACCATCAGTGGAACCTCACCCAGAGAACTGAGAACCGGTGCAATCCACCACCCCTGCACGCCGCCGTGGACCACCAGGCCGGCAAGGAAGAACCCGACGAGCAAGGGCGGTTTGAGGTCCAGTCGGTTCTGGTAGTGAACTGTCACCTGTGAGAACCCCAGGAAGAAAAGAAAGCCGCCCAGAAACAGCGCGGGATAGTGCGCGGTGAAGACCGTCCAACCCATGAAAAGCAGGTGCACCAGAATGATCCAGGCGGGTACGGCCGCTTCCCGGTGATCCCAGTCGGGGTCGCGATAGGGAACGCGCAGGCTTTCCGGCAGGAGACCCGGTAGCGTTTTGCGCATTTCACTGAGCTTGATCTCTTCGAAACGTTTTTCGAAGGCCCATTCGAAACGGTCGTAGGCGCGCATGTCGCCGCTGTTGAAACCTTTGAATACTTTGTCGAAATACTTTTCGAACAGGTTGGCGATCTCTTCCTCGGTAAGGTGGTCGACCTCTCGCTCGACCACCCCTTCGATAATCTTTATCCTTAATTCGTCCTTGAGTTCCGCGCATTTGGCATCAAAAGAATTTTTGAAACCCAACTCATCATTGAGCACCAATTCTATGTCGTCGAAGATCCGGCCCAGTTCATCCTCGTTCATGAAGTGGTTACGCAGTTCGTATTCAAGTCTCAAGACATCGAATTTATTCTGGAGCCGGGCCAGTTCGTCCTTATACGAGGAGAAGTAGAGGAAGTTGGCGGCAATGATGCCGATGACGGCCTTCCAACCGAAATTGCTCATCATAAAGGACATGCCCCAATCCCAGGGCGCGGCCACCATCAGCACGGGTGGTGCGGCGAAATGTGTCAGCGTTCCGCCGACCGAGATGTTCACAAAGAGAAGGCCCAGGGTCATGTACTTGAAGTTATCCCGTGGGCCGAGGTCGTAGAACTTCTGGGAAAGTAACAGAGCGGTGATGGTCATGGCGGCGGGTTCGGTGATGAAACTACCCAGCACGGGCCCCACGGTCAGAAGAGTCAGCCACCAGTGTTTCAACTGTCCGCCCATCAAACCGGCAATCCTTTCCATTAACATTTCGGCCAGCTTCAAAATGGGCCGCGTCGATGCAAGCGCCATGATGACGATGACGAACAGGGGTTCGGTAAAGTTAACCTTGTGGGTCAAGTACTCCACGGCCGTGTGCCAGTCGTAAAAATAAAAGATGGCCCCGACCAAAGCGATGCCCCACATGCCGAACACTACCTCCACCTCGCCTAGAAAGTGGAAAACGCCTTCACGTAAAGAGACCGAACCTTTGGGAGCCTTACCCTGCTTGATCAACTCTTTGTGGCGGTGTTCATGGTGATGGGCAATGGCCAGAAAGCGGCTGGTCATGAAGGTGTGGATGATGGCGCAAAAGAAAATGATCAGAGCGGCCAGGTTGAACGGGGAATGACCTATGCGGTGGACGATGATGTCTACCAGACCGGAGATTTCGGCATCCCCGTAGCTGTTCAGCGCGGGAGGGAAGTTACCGCCGGATCCAGAGCCGCCGCCGGCGCCGACAAAAGGTGAAACGAAAAATAAGGAGAGCAGAAAACCGAAAAACTTGCTCATCGATCTTTATCCAACCAGCTTTATGAATTGCGGAACCGTAGGAACAAATTCCTGAGAACCAGCTACAGGCCACTTATCGACCTGTTTCTTTAAAGCTTGACTCGATAACCGATTCGTCATTCCCGAAAGAATGGAAAAGGAGACGGTAATCGATAAGATCAATGCAGATATCACGTAAACCCTCCGTTATCCGATCGACAACTCCATGGCGCCGCTTTTCTCTACCCGCGGGTCATACTTTTTCCATGTGTCGCATCATTCTAGACCCATATTTTCAAAACGTTGCGCCTTAAAGACGGAGATCTTACCATGTCTTTACAGGGCACAAGCCGATAAATTTTCGCCACTTCAAGCGGTAAAGGTCGAGAGGTGTGCATGGATGGGTGGATACCGGTGCATTTTCTGAAATAAACGAATGAGAACAGCCGGAATGTTACCGGCCGGACGGGCTACAATAAACGGCCGTGGGAGGATGCCATGAATATAGTCGATCTGAGAAGCGATACGGTGACGCTGCCTTCACCGGAAATGAAGCAAGCCATGCTCACCGCGCCGCTGGGTGACGATGTTCTCGGAGAAGACCCTACCGTCAATCGCTTGGAAGAGTTGGCCGCGGAAAAGGTGTGCAAGGAGGCGGCTTTGTTTGTACCCACCGGTACCATGGGCAATGTATGCGCCGTATTGGCCCATTGCGGTCGCGGAGAGGAGGCCCTGGTGGGCGACCGTTCCCATATCTATCACTGGGAAGCGGGCGGTGTCTCGGTGATGGGCGGTGTGCCGTTACATCCCGTTGCAACGCGATCCGACGGTGAAATACCCTTGAAGGAACTGGCCGCTGCAGTGCGCAATGACCTGGATACGCACGAGGCGCCCACTCGCCTGGTGTGCCTGGAGAGTTCTCACAATGAATGCGGCGGCCCGGTGCTCTCCCTGGATTATCTGGCGCGCGCAAAGACCCTGGCCGATGATCGCGGCATGAAGGTTCATTTGGACGGCGCCCGCTTGTTCAACGCGGCCCGCTATTTGGGTTTGCCCGCCGCGGTTATTACCGCCCGGGTCGATTCAGTCATGTTTTGCCTGTCCAAGGGACTCGCGGCGCCCGTCGGTTCCATTGTGGCCGGGGACGGGGGCATGATCGAAAAGGCGCGACGGTTGCGCAAGATGCTGGGTGGCGGCATGCGCCAGGCAGGCGTGATCGCCGCGGCCGGTATTGTTGCCCTGGAGCGGATGACCGATCGTTTGGAAGAAGACCACCTCAACGCCCGTCGCCTGGCCGAGGCGATTGCCGATGAACCCGCCTTTCGCATCGACATGGACCTGGTGCAAACCAATATCGTCTGTTTCGAACCCGTCGGAGAGGTCACCCTGCCGGCGTTTATCGAAACAGCCCGTAAAAACGGACTGTTGCTGTCCAAGACCAAAACAAGTTTGCGGGCGGTCACCCATTACGGCATTGGGGCCGAGGATATCGACCGGGCCGCGAAGGCCCTGAAAGTAACCGCTGCCGAGGTTCAAACCGGCTGACTAGAAAAGAAAGGGGCTCCCCGCGGAGCCCCTTCCGGTTTTCGTTTTACTTTTGGATGGTAAATACACCCGCGTCATATTCGATTTCGCCGCCTACGAAGGTCATCAGGCTAACGGTACCCGGCACATCGAAAGGATCGATCGTGAAAATGTCCTGGCTCAAAACAGCCAGGTCAGCCCACATGCCGGGCTCCAGGGTTCCCTTGCGGTGATCCTGATGTTCGGCATAGGCGGAACCCCAGGTATAGGCGATGACCGCCTGTTCCATGGTGATCGCCTCCTCCGGATTGGTGGGGTGCAAAACAGCGAACATAAGGTCCAGGAAGGGATTGGCGGGACCCGCGGTGAAGTCGGAGGCAAGCGCAACCACAATCCCGGCTTCGATGACCGAACGCAGGGGTTGCATCACCGCAAACCGTTCCTCGCCATAGCGCGCCAGCAGGGTCTCCGGCAAGGCGAAGTGAAGCGGGTTTTGGACCAGGATCACATCGTGGCGACGCATCAGGTCGAACTGATCCTGCATCAGGGTGTCACCGTGCTCGATACGAGTACGCCGATCGGTCCAGGTGCCGCCCTCGTCTTGGGTTTCCATTTCGAACAAAACCTCGTCGATGGCGCTGTTACCCACCGCATGCATGATCAACTGGTCGCGAAAATTGCCGTTTTTGGAGCGTGTAACGATTTCGCCGATGACGCTGTCGAAAGTATAGAAACCCAGCCAGCCCGGCAAGTCCGAGTATTCTTGACGCATCCTGGCGAAGCGCTCGATGGGCGAACCGTCGGAGATGTACTTCAGTCCGGAGGAGGTAAGCCTGGTGCTCACGCCCGGGCGCGCCCTGTTCTTGAATTTGAAACTGTTTAGGGTAGACTTGCAGTCCTCATCGGGCGTCAACGGGAAGCATATGGTGCGCACCCGAATCGGCAGATCCACCCGGGCCAGTACGCGTTCTGCCTGCGCCTTGCTAAAACCAACCGGCATGTCTTGAATGGAAGTCGTGCCGAACTGCAAAACGGCATTCGTGTACTCCTCGATCTGTTGAACCGCTGAAGCCGTGGGAACCTGATTCTTCAAAAATCCCTTGAGGCGCCACTCCGCGTATTCGTGAACGCGACCGTTAAGTACATCAGTGTCGCCCACGCGACCGTAGAAGCCGCCGGGAGGATCGGGTTCCTCCTCGGAAATGCCCGCGGTTTGCATGGCGATGGTGTTGATGACGGTTCCGTGGCCGCCCCAGGAACTCAACTTAACGGGGTGACTGGGCACCACCTCGTCCAATGCGAAGCGGTCTACCGAGGTGTCGTCCAGGAAGGCGGCACCTACCGTGCCGTGAATCCAGGTGCCGGGCGGCAGGGCGGCCGCTGCTTCCCGCAACAGGTCGAATACCTCAGCGCTGCCGGGACCCGGACCGGGCACGAAATTACCCGTGTCGATTTCGTGGTAGTAATTGGGATGCCACATCATGTGGGTGTGTGCATCGTTGAAGCCGGGCACAACGGTTCGGCCGTCGAGGTCGATGCTCTCGGCATGTGCTGAGGCTTGGGCTTGAACATGATCGTTGTCACCCACCGCGGCGATACGTGATCCTCTGATCAACAGGGCTTCCACCCATAGGTTATCCTCGTCGGATGTAAACACCTTGCCGTTGAACAAGACCAATTCCTTGGGGCGATAGTTTGGATGGCGCGGATTATTGGATTCGTCTCCGGCAAATAAAAGTGCAAAAAGGGCCGTCAGGGCCACCAGGCAAAGGACTTTCATGAAACCTCCATTTTTATGTTGTGGGTAGATGTAGGACGTACGGGCGGTGGGGGAACCCGAATACCAGGTATCGTTGAATCTGCCCCACGTCGAAGGGCAGGGTCGAGGAAACCCGAATTTGCGGAAGAGTTGCTAAAGTCATGCACGACCTGATGCTATTATCGACGCGACTTCCATAAAACTTGAAACCCTACCGGTCGTCGGTGTTTCGGCCTTAGCTTTACCAGAGTCCTTGACAAGTCCCTGCCGCGGGCATATGTTGTGACTGTCGGATCGATGCCGACATGCCAACCCCATTCAAAGCGGAATCCTTCCCTGCTTCCCAGTTTTGACCATGCCCGTGGAAAGACCGCCTATGATGTGATCTTTCAAGGGAGACCGCTATGTCCTCTGTATTTCAACTGCCCGACCTGGACCAGGTGCTGCGCGAGCGTTTTGGCTTCAAAGACTTTCGCCCCGGGCAACGTCAGGCCGTCGAGGCCTTGTTCCGCAATCGTCGTATCCTGTGTATCCAACCTACCGGGTACGGTAAATCTCTGCTATACCAACTGCCCTCCGTTATTCTGGACGGCGTTACCCTGGTTGTCTCGCCGTTACTGGCCCTGATGCGCGACCAGATCAATCACCTGCAACACCGTTTCGGTATTCCCGCCGGCAGCATCAACACCGATCAAAGCGTCGAGGAAAACCAGCGCACTCGCGAGGCCGCCCGCTCCGGCAAGCTGCGTATTCTCTTCGTGGCCCCCGAACAATTGGACAACCTGGACACCTTCGACTTTCTGATGGCGCTGCCGGTCAGTCTGTTGGTGGTGGACGAGGCCCATTGTATCTCCACCTGGGGTCACGATTTTCGGCCGTCCTACCGCCGCATCGTGGAAGCCGTGCATCGCTTCGAGAAGAACAAACCCGGCCTGCACGTGTTGGGTCTCACCGCCACCGCCGACGGCAGGACCGAGCGCGATATCGCCGCCCAGTTGGCGGAACCCGGCAGCGCTCCGCTCCGCGTTCTCCGTTCGGGCATGGACCGTCCCAACCTGGCTTTGGGCGTGGTTACCGTGAAGGGACCCGCCGGGAAACTGGCTCTACTGGCAGACCTGCTCGGCAAACTCGACGGATGCGGCATCCTTTATTGTGCCACGCGTGACCAGGCGGAAATCGTGGCCGAGTACCTCAATGCAAACGGCATCTCGGCCGCGGCATACCACGCGGGGTTCGATTCGGAGCTGAAACGACAGTTGCAGCACGACTTCCTCAGCGGAAATCACCGTGTCATTGCCGCCACCAATGCGTTGGGCATGGGTATCGACAAGCCCGACATCCGCTTCATCGTTCACGTGGATGTCCCGGGCTCGATTACGGCCTACTACCAGGAGGTTGGGCGTGCGGGTAGGGACGGACAACCGGCCCGGGGTTTTCTGCTCTACGATGCCGACGATCGGCGAGTTCAGGAGTACTTCATCAACAGCGCCCAACCCATGGCCGCCGATTTCGACGCGGTTATGCACGCGCTCACGCCCGATCGCGACGGCATGTATCCTTCGCTGCTCGGCATCAAGGTGAGAACCGGCCTGCACCCCACCAGGGTCAGCGTGGTTACCTCCGAATTAATGGAGCAGGGGTTTCTGGTCAAGCAGCGCCAGAGCCGCTCTCAGGTCTACCGGCCGACGGGGAAACGGGGGAAACCCAACCTGGACCGTTACAAAAAGCAACACGAGGTGCGCAAAAAAGAATTGACCGCCATGCTGGATTACGGCGAGGGTAAGGTCGCTTGCCTGATGCAAACCCTCCGCTGCGCCCTGGGCGATGATAATGCCATGGCCTGTGGTCGTTGCAGTCTTTGTGACGAAGCCCCATGGCGTTTGGACATCCCCGATGCTTCCAAGGCCGAAGCCTGGTTGACCAATCGCGAAGTTCCCATCGCCGCCATGAGCCGGCCGAGGATGGCCGCCGGATTTGCCCTGCTGAACGGCGACCTGCGCGGCCGCACCTTCATCCGCTTTATGAAGCAACGCGCCGATGCCGGAACGCCGGGGTTGAACGGTGAACTTGCCGTACGCCTGGAAGCTCGTTTACAGGCCTTGGCCGGACGGCATCGCTTCACCGCCGTGGTGCCCATACCGTCAAGGACCTGGGCCCAGCGGCAAGAAACCGCCCGACTTGCCGGAGAAACCCTGGGTGTCCCCGTTCTCTACGATTTTCTGGCCATGGCATTCGAACCGGAACATCGGCAGGGACAATTATTGAATAACGACCAACGCCGTCAAAACGTTCGCGACCTGTTTCGCGTGGTAGGTAATCTCAACCGGACCGGCGATATCCTGCTTTTGGACGATTACACCGGATCGGGTGCAACTCTTAAGGAAGTAGTCAACACCATCCGCAAACAAACCGGATTCAAGGGCAATATCGTGCCGCTGACCATGGCGCGCGTGCGCTGGCGGTTGGGTAAACCGGGCATGGTATAAAACGAGAGCGCCCGGTTTGCCGAAGACCGGGCGCTTTCTTCAAATCGAAAGAGTCGGATTACGATTGGTTGCGCAGGGGGATGTAGCAAAACTTTCATGTTGCCATACCGTGAACATTCCGGAAGCCCGGGAGCCGGCGAGCCCGAACGTTCGAATGTTCAATATCCGCGCTGCTTGCGCTTGATCGATTGGGCCTCCTTGTACATGCGGTGCAGGGCACGGTCCTTTTTGCGCTGCCGCCGGGAGCCTGCTTTCTCGCGGTCGGCCTGATGACTGATCTCTCGTTGCAATTTGTGGTAGTTCAGCAGACGTCGCCTGGCCAGGGAGCCTTCGACGACCGCCGCTTCGACGGCGCAACCGGGCTCACCCTGGTGACCACAATCGCGGAAACGGCAGGATAACGCAAACTCCTCGATATCGGAAAAAGCCTTGTCCAAGGCTTCCGATTCACCCTGCAATTGTAACTCGCGCAGGCCCGGCGTATCGATCAAGACTCCACCCGAGCCAAGGGGGATCAATTCGCGGTGGGTGGTAGTGTGTCGACCGCGTCGGTCGTGTTCCCGAACCCCGCCGGTACGCTGTCGCTCACTGCCCAACAGGCAGTTGACCAATGTCGATTTACCCACGCCGGAGGACCCGACCAAAACCGCTGTTACACCCTCTCCAATTTGCGCGGCCAGTTCATCGATTCCCTGACCGGTCAGGGCGCTGACGGGGAAGACGGGCAGACTGAAAGCCACCCCGGCGACCGCTTCCAGATAGGGTTCCGGGTCCGGGCAGGCATCCAATTTGGTGAGGACGAAAACCGGTTTGGCGCCGCTCTCCCAAACCATGGCCAGATAGCGTTCCAGGCGGGCGGGTTTCAACTCGACATCCAGCGTGCTGACGATTAGCACGGTGTCGATGTTGGCTGCCAGAACCTGGTGCTCGGAAGTGCGTCCGGCCGCTTTGCGCGCCATGCGGGTACGCCGATCCAAGATCCGGGCAACGGCAACGCGTTGACGATCACCCGCGATGGGCGCCCAAACGACCCAATCGCCCACGGCACAGGGTTCCCCCGGCGGATGGGCGCGTAGCGAATGACCCTTCGCGGTCAGTAAAGTCGGACCGTCGGCATGAACGGCGCCGATACGGGCCAGGAATTGTATAGAGATCTGATGTTCATTACAAAAATTTTCCCAATAGGCATTGAAGCCCAAAACTGACAAGTTCAATGGAGTGCTCCTAAAAACGTCTGAAACCAACAGCGATATCTTCCCGGAAAAGAAAACAGCTCGGGTGTTCGGGGGTACCCCGACGGAAAGATAACCAGGTTGTCTACCGTGGCTTTGTTTTTAGTTTTGGAACACAATCATAAAAAAGATCTCCCGCTACAATCATAACGGTATACGCAAGTGGAGCCAAGAGAGTTTTGCGGACGGGGCACCGGCGTAATCATTCCGGTGGGGCTCTTGGGACAGTTTCCGGGATCATGCCGCCAGTTTCTTGAACACCGAGGGCGTAATGATGTGTTGATCGATCAGACGCTTCCTGCATTTGGATTCCTTGCCGTCTCGGTCGGTGCTTACGGAAATATTGTCCACCGACAGCAGAAATGTGTGATCGCAGTCGGGACAGCGCGTAATGCGCACCTTGCTGTACATGCTGCTGCCGATGACCGTAGCTTCCAGGCCGCGCAGAGTCTCGTATTGATGGGTTTCCACGGCCTGTTTCAGGCGCATGGGATCGGCGATATAACGATACGGGCCCAATTCCACGGCCTCGCCGATCCAGCGGTTGCAATGTTCACAGAACGGGGCGTTCCTCAAGGAGAGGGTCCCCAACAGCGGAGTCAGGAAGAGACCGACCGCCTTTGCGGCCCAAAAGGCGTACATCGGATTCACCCCGGTTATCGGGCCCGAGGATAACTGATCTGCCTGTTTCGCGATGACTGCCAAAGCGTTCAGGAGGCCGGCGGGGTCCAGGATGAGGGCATCTTGCCGAACCGCGAGCCGTACGGCTTGGTCGGCATACACCATCATCAGTCCGGTGAGCAGGGCGAGTGCGACCGATGTTTTGTTGTTGCGGATCTTACCCAGACGCAAGCCCGCCGTGAGTATGGTTCCGGCCAGGTAACCCGCCGGGACCAGGAGAAGGAGATCCAGCAGATGGAAGCGGGCAAAAAAAGATACCAGGTTGTAGGCGGAGGTACTGAGGATGACACCGATCGCGACAAAGGTTATCGCAATGGGTAATCCCCGTAATGGGACACGGCCGGAATGGCGATAGTAGGTATCTTGCATACGCCACACTCCTTTCCTCCGGTGTCCGGGGACGGGAATCGAGTCGGGCCGTGATCGACAGCAGCATCCGCCACGTCCGTCAGACAAGGTATTCACTAGAGGAAACGAATCTGCCGGAAAAATCAGCTCAGGAAAGTCGTCGGGTTGAACACATTTTGGATTTCGAGAGATGGGATGGCTCCAAGAAGCGGTTTTGACCTGCCGGGGTTTCCTCGAAACGACGATGTATCCTGTAAATCCCTGGCGAAATGACTTTTATTAAAAAAACTCCTGGCATTTCCAATTCCTTCGATGTAGTATCCTGGCACAGCACAGCCTTTGCCCTAAGGCCCTGGCCGTATTATGTTTCTATGGTTGGCGGATGCGCTCGGGTACCGATTGGGGAGAACGGGAGAACTGTACCATGGAACGCCTCATCGACCCCCGGGTCGACTGTATCTTCAAAGCCATTCTGGGAACGCCTGGACGAGAGTCGTTAACCATCCACTTCTTGAATCACGTCCTCAAATTGCCGGAAGGAAAGAGGATTGTGACAGTTGAATTCCTCAATCCCTACAACGAGAAGGAGTATCAAGGCGACAAATACTCCATCATCGATATCAAGGTGAAGGATCAGGCTGGTAACTTCTACCAGATCGAGATCCAAATTGCACTCCATGACGATCTGATCAAACGCATGTTGTACACCCTTGCCGCCATGTTGAAATCTCAAGTAAAGAGCGGTGACGATTACTACCTGTTGAAACCGGTCACGGGCATTTGGCTGTTGGGTTGCAACCAGTTCCCGGAGATCGATGACCCCTATCTCCACTTCACGCTTTACGAGCGCAAGCACCAGCGGATCTTGAGCGATGATGTCAATCTTCACCTGATGCAATTGCCAAAAGCGCCGATTGGGCCTAATATTATAGATGAGGGCGATAAGTGGCTCCACTTCTTCCAGCACGGCAGGAAGTTCAACCTGAAAAACCTGCCGGCTTGTGTTGACATCCCGGAAATCAGAGAGGCTTTGAAGATCATGCAGGGTTTCACGGAATACCAGAGAGATTACCTTTTATACGAGTCCCGGCTGGATGCCATGCGCATGGAGAACTTCTGGGAAAAAGCTTTTGAACGGGAGAAGGCAAAGGTTGAAAAGGTCACGGCCGAGGCTGAAAAGGTCACGGCCGAGGCTGAGGAAAAAGTTTTGGCGGCTGAAGCAAAAGTCAGACAAGAACAGAAAGCCAGGGAAAAGGCTGAAGCCGATCGTGAACGTCTTATTCGCGAGTTGAAAAAAGCCGGTATCTCCCTGGACTCACTCAATCTTTAGAGTGGCCTGAGCTACTCACAAAACGCGTCAACCTTCTGGATCAAGTCGATGACATCGACGCCCGGCCAGGTTTCCGCGTCATTTTGGATGTCTTGGAAGGTGAAACAGATTAGGTTGAGCTGAATACTGTCGGAAGCATTTCGAGTCGTGCCGCCGTAACGCATTTCTACCTCAACAGTTTTCAAGCCCGAGCCCGCCGGTAGTTCCCAAACGGTATCTTCCTGAAAAGGTTCCCAGGCGCCCCAGGTTTCACCGGCGTTACGCAGCCGCATCTCGGTGAAGGTACCACTGCCGTAAATGAACAGCGTGACCATGGGGTCTTCCGTTTCGGCAGCCTCGTCGTTGATGATCATGGGGTAGACATTGCTGTTCCTGCCGAAGTTTTGTACCCAATAATGTCTTAATGGGGAAGCAAACGGATTGTCCGCTGCACAATTGCTGTCCAGGTCTTGGCGGATTCCACCCGTGTCGCCGCCCTGATAGAAATAACCCACGCCGATCTCCCGGTAGTCCGTAGAAAGGATATTGGCGCGGTGACCGGAGCTGTTCATCCAACTGATCATTACAACTTCGGGCGAGCTTTGACCGGCGGCAATGTTTTCAGCAGCGGCGTTCCAGAAATATCCGGCGTCTACCATCCGGTCCCAGGCTTGCGTCAAGGTGTCGAGATCGCAATGGGCGAAGAAGTTGCGCACGGCCATGTTTTCGGCATGGAGATCCGAGGAGTTGTTCAGCAACGGGTTCAGTTTAAGGGGAGGCAGGCCCTCGGCCGCGCGCTCCGCGTTGACAATCGCCACCACTTGCTCGGCAATTGTGGCCTCCGCGCCACGTACGGCACGTTCCATGAAACCGTCCAAGGCAAGCACCGATTCGGTAGGAAGTTGTTGCTCCGTACTAACCTGAGCCGTGAGCACCGGCGAAAGAAGCAGCAGCCATAGTCCTCTAATCATTCAAGACCTCCCGTTCACCGCAAAGTATAGGTTTTATGATACTGAACGTCCGTGATGGAGTTTACCTTCCATGAGGCGGAGCCGAAAACTCGACCCCGCCGATGATCAGTTTGCCGCGAGCTTGACGCTGCCGCCTTGTTCGATGCGCCAGGTCTTGCCTGCCGCCAATCCCTTGTGTTCGGTAGTGTCGCCGTTGGGCCAGATGATGGTAACGTCGGCCTCCGTCGCGTCCGCCAGGCCCGCGTGGACCTCCTTGGGGTGTTGCGACAAATAGCCGATGCTGCCGCTGATCTCGCGCCAGACCACCGGGCCCCCCTTGGGAGTAATCAGGATTCTTGCGCCGATCGCATCGCGGTTGCTGCCTTTTGCTGGATCACCGTCCAATTGCAAGCGTAACCAGTTGCGTTTGTAGCGCTCGGCGTTGTTGCGGTAGAGGACCGCCGGGCCGTGGTAGTTGTTCAGGATCATGTCCAGGTCGCCGTCGCCCTCGATGTCCAGGTATGCGGCGCTACGCGAGTTGCCCAGCAGGTCCGCACCGGATTCCGTCGAACGGTTTTCCAGCTTGCCGCCCTCGTTGACGAAAAAGACGTTGGATTCCTTGTTGCGCACCATCCACATGAAGGTCTGCTTGCCGCCGTCTTGGGTTTCCATCTCCACCGAGTCAGTGTAAAAACGGTATTCGTTGAGGCCGTTGACACAGTAGAGATCGTCGTCGCCGTCGTTGTCGAAGTCCAGGAAGTCCGCGTCCCAGGCCCAGCCGGTGGAGATCAGGCCGCGGGTGATCGCGTCGGAAATCTCGTAACCCGCCAACTTGTTGTTCTCGCGTTTCGAGACGAACAGGTGGTTGGCTTCAAGAATGCGCATGGTGGCCATGTTCTCCGGGTTGAACTTCATGCGTGTTTCCCTGGTCGGCAGACGATAGCTCTCGTCCTTGACCATGGTGACTATGTTGGAGATGTAGACATCGGGATAGCTGTCGCGGTTCAGGTCGGCAAGGCCCACGTTCATACTGTTGGACGGAAGGTTGGTGCCCAGGCTCTCGGCTATATCCACGAAGGTGCCGTCGCCCTTGTTGCGGTAATAGGCATTGATGCCGAAGTCGTTGCCCACAATCAGGTCTTGAAGGCCGTCTCCGTCGATGTCGGTATGCGAGACCGCTTGAGTCCAGCCTTTGTTGTCCAGGCCGCTGCCCTCGGTCTTATCCTCGAATTGCAGGTTGCCCTTGTTGCGGAACAGCCGGTTGGGCAGGCCGTTGTAGTTGTTGCGCACCAGGCTTGGGCCCACGCCCTCCAGGTAATTACCGTAATAGCCGATGTAGATGTCGGGCAAACCGTCGCGATCATAGTCGAAAACGGTAGCCGGTCCCGCCACCATGCCCTTGCCGCCCAGGCCGGCGGTTTTGGTGACATCCTTGAACTTATTACCGCCCATGTTCTTGTAGAGCCGGTGCGGGTCGTCCACGTAGGTGATCAAAATGTCGCGCAGGCCGTCGTTATCCAGATCGGCGATAATGGGTTGGCGTGGTTCGCCCCGGCTGCCGTCCGGACGTGACCAGACCAGGCCTGCCTGTTCGGTGATGTCCTGAAAACGGCCGTCGCCCAGGTTCTTGTACAACCGGTCGCCGAGGCCGCTGAGCAGCAGGATATCGGGCAGACCGTCGCCGTCGATATCCTCGGCCGCTACGCCGGAGCCGGAGAAGGACGGCGGGTGATCCAGCGAGATGTCCTCTTGTTCTCGTTTATTCTCCACGCTGTAGAGATAGCTGCGCATGTAGCGCCGCAACCAATCGGAGGAGCGGTGCACGAAACTGAGGCCGCTTGCGGCGGTAATATCTGTAAAGAAGGGCTCCTCACCGGTCGGGGTTGCCGTTGTGGTGGAAACCAGGGTCTGGGTTTGTTCGTTCGGCGCGGGCGTGCTTGCGTGCTTGGCTCCCAATTGGCGGATCAGGTTGACCGCCGCGCGGATGTGATGTCCCTGCACCGTTTCCGCGTCGGCGTTTTTGGACATTTGACCCGCGATGCGAAAGACCAATACGCCGAACTGGGCGATGCCCTCCACAATCAGTTCCGCGGCAAAGGGATCGGGTTCGACGGGCACCCTGATTTGCGGGTTCTTGAGGGCGTCCTGCAGGACTATCCAGTGCAGGCCGCTGTCGCGGAAGGCGTCGGTGTCATAGGCTTCCAAAACGTAACGTTCCTTCGGCGGCAGATGGTAGAAATAGGTGATGTCCTCGTAGTCGTCCACCTTGAAGGGCGTCAGCTTCTGCAGGGCCTCGTTCACATGCCGCTCGCGAATGATGGGCGAGCCGTCTTTCTGTGCGATGCGTCCCGATTCGCGGAGCAGAAAGGCGCCGAAGTAACCGGCGGCGCCGCGAAAGTTTTGCCTGAGATCGGTCCTGCCCGCCTCGTCCTCGGGCAGGGCATGGCGAGCGAAAAATGTCGAAATATTGGACCAGAAAAGCATATCCGAGATCTTGTTGTACTCGCGATAGCTGTGGATCTTCTGTTCGATAATCCGCGACAGGACGGGGTAGCCGGCTTCGGCCGCATTCACCCGGGCGGTAACTTCCACGGGCTTCACCGTTTCAAGCGGTTGGGCAACGCGTTGCCAGGATTTTTGGAACAGGTCTTCGGAAACCTCGTATTCGCTTTTCGTCCGGGCTTCCTGATCGGCCAGGAAGAGTGTGGTCAGCGTATGCAAATCCACGGCTTCTTTGAGCGCGTCACTGCCGTCGCGGGTCAATACCGGCAGAGGGCCTTCCGCGCTGAGCATGGCTTCCTGTTGCACCGCCAGTTGTGCGCGCAGGCCGTATGCCACCGAACCGTACTGACGGCGGTCTCGCTCGGTAATGGTCACCGAACTGCCGTCGGCCAGGGTTATTTTCGTCCCGCCGTCTCCGGTTTCCTTGAATCGCAAAGCCGCGGCGATGGGATCGGCCAGGGCGGCGGCATTCACGGGACCTTTGCCCGCCTTGCGCCAGATGGTGCGGATGAAATCTTTTTGTAACTCGTTCATACGGAACCGCGCCGTTTCGGTCAACGGCGTACCGTACATAAAATTGATCAGGCGGGTTGCCGTGGCGTGACATTTAGGATCCCTGGCGTCTTCCAGATCGCGGATGTTGTCCACGATACATTGGACGGCGTCCGGTTGGTCCTTCTGGTCACCGCCGAGAGACAGTGCGAGTAAAGTGAAAAGCATGGCGATCATAAGGCCTCCGTGGAGTCCCGCACATTATTTATCTAGTGATGGAATCAATACTTGGGATGGCGGAACGGTTGTTGGTTTTGGTAGCGTTTTTGGGTGTACCTCAACTGAGAGATGATGCGAGGATCTTTGTTTCCGGCGAGTCGAATAGCTTCCTCGGTTGTGGCCAGGGCTGCATCGAAGCGACCCGTTTCGGCTTGTGCCGCGGCCAGTTGCTGCAGGGTCAGGGGATTGCGGGTCTGTTTGATCTGGGCTTCAGCAAGTTCCAGCGCTCGTGTGCCGTTGCGGAGATCGGCATTTCGGCTCGCGGCCAGAATCCAGATCAACTCGCGTCGCGCCGGCGCCATGTCGGGTTGCAATTTCAACGCGGCATCCAGGTGGGGCACCGCGTCGGCTACGCGTCCCTGTTGGATGTAGGCGCGGCTCAGGTTGAAGCGGGTTCGAACGGAATCGGGTCGGTACCGGATCGATTTCTCGAAGTGGTCCACCGCGCCGTCCATATCGCCTCCGCCCGCCAGGGCAATGGCCAGACTATTATGAAAACGCCCGTTAAAGGGATCGAATTCCAAGGCCTTGCGATAGGCCGCAAGGGCTCCGTTTCGATCCTTCTTGCCGATCAAGACCTCGGCCAGTCCGAACCAGGCTTGAGTGTAATCCGGTTGAAGCTCCAGGGCCTTGCGCAGATGTTGCTCGGCGGAGTCCCATTCCTTTTTGTCTTTGTAAACCAGGCCCAGGTTGTAATAAGCCTTTTCCTGATCCGGGTTCAACTTCAGCGAGCGTCGGAACTGGGCCTCGGCTTTGTCCCACTCGCCGGTTTTGGCGAAGCTGATGCCCGTGTTCACCAGGACATCGGCCGATTTGACAGACTCCCCGCCGGGCATTCCGCTCATTCGGTCCAGATAGGCCATGGCGTCGTCGCGGAATCCGGCGCGCAGCATTTCCTGGGCCAGTTTGGCGTAGGCGCGCCTGCCCGGTCGCGTATAGGCGCGGCCCGACAGGGGAGCGGCAGCGGCGTAATCGCCGGTATTGCCTTTCAGCAATTTCGATGCGTCTGCCAACAATGTGTCCAATTCTACCGGGCCCTTGTAGATGGCGACCAGTTGCCCGCGTCGGTCCACCAGCAGACTGGTAGGCACCGGCAGGCTAAGGTTCATGGGGTAGACTTCTTGAGCCGCGATTTCTAATTTTCCCAAAAGTTCGGTCGTGGCCAGGCCGTGCTGGAAAGGGAAGCGCAGGCGTTTCATGGTACGCAGGGCCGATGCCTGGTCGGAGCGTTTGTCGCCCAAACCGTCCACGCTAAGGGGCAGCACGGTCAGCCCCGCTGCTTGAAGTTGGTCCTTACCCTTGGTAAATGCGGCCAGTTCCTTGAGACAGGGTTGGCACCAGCTTGCCCATAGATTGACCAGCGTACCCTTGTATGCCGAAAAATCCAGGGCTTGTTCCTTGTTGTCGTGAGTCTTCCAGGAAAGCGCGGGCAGTTGTAGGGGCGTCGCCAGGTGCGTGCGGGCCTGATCCGAGGACTTTGCCGCCGGTACCGTTTTCGCGGCCAGGGAAACGGCCCCTCGCGGGGTTTGCCGTTGCGCCTTACCGGAACCCTGCACCAGCAGGTAGCGAGCATCCACGCCGGCGCCGCTGAATTCTTCCCATTGACCGTCGGGCCACCAGACCCTGACGGATGTGATCTTGCCCGCGTCGCCCAAACCGAAGTGAAGCCACTTGCTCGTTTGCGAGGCAAAGCCGTCGCCCGCGTGCAAGGTGCGGGTTTGGATGCCGTCGATGCCCTCGGCGGTCAGTTGTACGCGAGCGCCGATACCGTCGCGGTTCACCTTGTCCGAGCGCAGGCGGAAGCTGACATAGCGGCCTTGTCCGTCGGTATTGTTGCGCATCAAGCGGGCCTGCGGACCCGTGCGGTTGACCAGCCACATATCCAAATCGCCGTCGCCGTCCCAGTCCACCAGGCCCACGGCGCGAGCGTCGTCGGGGTAGTCGAGACCGGAAATCGAGGAGATATTGGCAAAGCGGGTGCCGCCGGTGTTCAGGAAACAGCGATTACGCTCGCGACCCGATAGGGAACTCCCGTTGCGCAACATTTTATTGAGATCCCGAATCGATCGGCGAAACCTGTCCTGGCTGGTGACGCTTCGTTCTTCTTCGGGGCTTTGCGACACGACCTGCCGCCAGAAGAAGCTTCACAAATCCGCGGTGAGGTAACTGGTGATGTAACCGTTGGCCACCATGATGTCTTCCCAGCCGTCATTGTTGAGGTCTGCAAAGTTGGACGACCAGGACCAGCGGCCCATGGTAACCGCCGCCTCGTCGCTGATGTCTTTGAAGCTGCCGTCGCCGTTGTTCAGGAACAGCGAATTACCCTTGGCCAGGCGCTGGTAACGCGCTCGCGAGGCCTGGTTCTGGTTGGGCTTGAACTTTTCTTGCGTCGTGACCCGACTACCCGCCGCCGAGAACATGTTGGAGACATACACGTCCATATGGCCGTCGCGGTTCACATCGGCCCAGGTTACTCCCATGCCGAACGAACTGTCGGTCAAGCCGGCCTCGGGCGCAATGTCCCGAAAGCGTCCGCCGTCGTTACGGTAGAGGTTGTTATGGCCGAAATCGTTGGCCACGTAAAGGTCCAGGTCGCCGTCGTTGTCGAAGTCTTCCCAAGAAGCGGCAAAGGTGAAGCGGGTATTTTGTTCGTCCAGGCCCGCCGCGGCGGTACCGTCTTCAAACTTCCAGTTGCCCAGGTTGTTCAGCAGCCGGTTGCGCCCGCCGTTGTTGGCGTTATGGTAGGGAATCGGCGTGGGGATGACGTCGGACAGGTCGTTTTGGTCGCGGTAATTGCAGATATACAGGTCCAGGTCGCGATCTTTGTCGTAGTCGGCGGCGGTAATACTGTAGACATCGTCACCCGCCGAGATGCGGTTGCGCAGAGTGAAGCGCGCCCGGCCGTCGTTTTCCAGAAAGAGAAGCTGGGGCTTGGCGGCCACCACCAGGTCCTGATCCCCGTCGTTATCCAAATCCAGGAACAAGGCGCTACGCGTCAACTCCAACCAGTCCACACCCGCCCGCTCGGACACATCCGTCGCGGTGCCGTCCGGGTTTTGCAGGTATAAGCGGTTGGGCAGGCCCCCGTTCTGGCAGATGTACACATCGTCCAAGCCGTCGCCGTTCGCATCGCCCACGGCCAGGCCTTGATAAGCGTTGAAGTCCAGACCCAGCATGCCGTCGAGACGCGTCAGCCAGTGGTTCACGCCATAGGCTATTTGTTGTTTGAAGCTGGGATTGGCGCCCAGAACCGCCTCGGTGACCTCGGAGAAAAGCATGCCTTTCGGATTGGTGACGCGCGTCTCCTCATAGGCTTCCAGGCTGATGCCCATGAGCTTGGGTTTCTTGCCCGGTTGCGGGACCCGCCACCGACAACGCCACAGGGCGTTTTGCTGTAAGCTGCCGTCGTCCAGGTCCGCGTGCGTCTCCACATAGGATTTCGTGGTAAAGCTGCCGTCTTCCATTTTTATGCGGAACAGCTTCACCGCCGCCCGGGCTTCCGGCGCGGTTGCATAGGGCGCGGCCAATGCTTTCATGGCTTGTAACAGACCCTCGGCGCCCTTGTAGGTTTGCCCGCCGTTCAGGGACTTGGGGCGTCGAACGACAATACCGCCGCCTTCATAGACGTTCTCCAAACCGTCGGGCCGAACGGGTCCGGTGCTGAATTCCGGATCCAGCAGGCCTTTGAAAACGTCGGCCTTCATGGCGTTGGGATGATCCAATATATGAACCAACTTTTTGAGTTGTTTCTTGGCGTCCTCGCTCAAGACCTCGGTATTCCAGCCGTCGGCGTGGGGGTTGTCGATGGACTTGGGATCGAAATCGAGCGCACCCGGCAGTTTTTCGGTGTTCTGAAAAGCCAGGACCGGCGAGAAAAGAAGTGATGCTAAACAGAAAACCAGAATACGGGCGACTGTTTTTTCGGGAGTACCGGTTTTTGAAACTTCCATACAGTCCTCGAGTCCCGCGGCACGGGGACAATTTTCGCCTATTGTACCTTAGCGGCAGGTGATGTCCAGTTTTTCCGGTTCGGGTGGAAGCGAGTCCCAGGTTTTAGTGCGGCGAGAAGCCCTGCCGCTCCGCGATTGCTTGAAATTGTCTTCCTTTAAAAAAACTATTGCTCAAAAAGAACGTAAGCTAGATTTGACTGTCGCCTATTTTTGATTCAGAATCCGATCCATACATCAACACACTTCCCCTTTGGTGTTCCCATGACAAGAAATATTGCCCCCGAGCTGGACGCCGCCATGCTCTCCGGTATTCTTGACGCGTGTCGCGGTGGCGAACCCGGCGCGCTGGAAAACCTGATGGCTTTGGTCTATGACGAACTGCGCCGTATCGCCAGGGGTTTTCTGGTTTCCGAACGGGACGGCCATACCTTGCAAGCCACCGCGGTGGTGCACGAGGCCTACATGGCAATCAGTAAAGCCAATGCCGTTGCCTGGGAGAATCCCGCCCACTTCTTCCATTCCATTGCGCAGACCATGCGCCGCATCCTGGTCGATTATGCCCGCGGCCGCAATCGGGAAAAACGCGGCAACGGGCAGCGTCCGGTCACCCTGTCCGACGACCTGGACGGCGGAATACAAAAGTGTATCGATGTCATTGCGCTGGATGAGGCCCTGGGGCGCCTGTCCAAAATCGATGCACGCAAGGCCCACCTGGTAGAACTACGCTTCTTTGCGGGAATGAACCTGGACGAAACCGCGGATTGTCTGGGTATCTCCCGCATGACCGTCCATCGTGAATGGCGGCGGGCCCGGGCCTGGCTTTATCGGGAACTGTCCCCATAACACTTACAATTAACGAGGTGAGCCGTGGAATCCACCCGCTGGCAGCAGATTGACGCCCTGTTAGACCGTGTCATGGACCTTCCGAACGGGGAAAGAACCGCCTTTTTGGATGAAGCATGCGCGGGTGATCCCGAACTGCGCCGGGAACTGGAAAGCCTGATCGAGGCCGACGCCGGCGCCGGCGAATTCCTGGAAGATCCCTGTGACCTGATCGAGCCTTCGCCCCTCCGCGAGGGCATGTCCATCGGAACCTATAAACTGGAGGGCCTGATCGACCACGGCGGCATGGGCCAGGTCTGGGAGGTCTCTCGCGATGACCAGGCTTATGACCGACGCATGGCGCTGAAGCTGGTTCGCTGGGGTTGGAACCGCGAACTGTTACAGCGGTTTCGAATGGAGCGCCGCATTCTGGCCGGTTTGGAACATCCCTACATCGCCCGCCTCTACGACGTGGGAACCACCGGGGAGGGGCAACCCTACCTGGTCATGGAGTACGTGGACGGCCTGCCTATCGACCGTTGGTGCGATCAGCACCAATTGAGCATCGAAGACCGCCTGACCTTGTTCCGCAAGGTTTGTGAAGCGGTCCACTATGCCCACCAGAACCTTTTGGTGCACCGCGACCTGAAGCCCGACAACATCCTCATCACCCGGGACGGCACGCCCAAACTGCTGGATTTCGGCATTGCCAAACCGCTTCGACCCGGTGAATACGGCGAAGAAACCCAAATCACCCAAAACGGAATGCGACTGATGAGCCCGGGTTACGCAAGTCCCGAACAGGTGAGCGGCCGGAAGGTGACCACCGCATCCGACACCTACTCGCTGGGTGTCATCCTTTACGAGTTGATCAGCGGTCGACGTCCCTTCCTGCCGGAGGAAATGCTTCCGGGCGCCGTGGAACGCGCCGTTTTGGAAAGCGAACCCACGCGGCCCAGCAGCGCCGTCTTTCGGCCCGCCGGCACGGACGCGCCCTCTGCCGAGGAGGTAGGAACGGCCCGAGGAACCGGCGCCGGTGAACTGCGCCGACGTCTGCGCGGCGACCTGGACAATATCGTAGCCAAAGCCATGCACCGCAATACGGCGGAGCGCTATTCCTCGGTTGCGGAGTTCTCCGAAGATCTTCAACGCCACCTCAACAACATGCCCGTGACCGCACGCGGCGCTTCGTTTTCCTATGTGGCCGCCCGGTTCGTACGTCGTCATCGGGTCGCCGTCGGCATGGTGACCCTGCTCGTCCTCCTGGCCGGTGGATTTACCCTGACCATTGTCCGCCAGGCGAAGCGTGTCGCCCTGGAACGCGATAAGGCGCAAAGCGTCTCGCGCTTCATGACCGAAATGTTCGAGGCTACCAATCCCGATCAGACGCCCGGCAGCACGCTCACGGCCCGTCAGTTACTGGACCGGGGCGCCCGGCGAATCGAAAGCGAATTGGCGGACCAACCGGCGGCCCGCGCCGAGGTAGCCTATACCATGGGTTCCGTTTACTACAACATGGGCCTGAACCAGGAAGCCTATGACCTGTTCCAACAATCGCTGACCCTACGCCGCGGCCTTTACGGGGAGAACCACGTCGATGTGGCCGATTGTCTCAACGCCCTGGCTCTTACCTCTTCGGCCAGGGGTGAAGTGGAGCCGGCGCGGGATTTTTATGAACAGGCGCTGGCCATTCGCAAAAAAGTGCTGGGTCCGCGCCATCACCTCGTGGCCACTATCCTCAGGAACCAGGTCTACCTTCTATGGGATATGGGCACTCGAGAAAAGGTTTTGCCCATGATGGAGGAAGTCGTTTCCATCTACCGGGAAACCTATCCCGAGGGTCATCGCGACCTGGCCCGCATGATCAATGACCTGGCTATTGCCAACCTGAAACTGGGTAACCCGGATCGAGCCGAACCCCTGATCAATGAAGCCCTGGCCATGCAACGCAAGATCCTGGGGACGCGTCATCCGGACATGGCCGACACGCTTTCTCACCAGGGTAACCTTTTACGCGAACAAGGCAGATTCCAAGAGGCCGAAGCGGCTTTCCGCGAGGCGGTTTCCATCCGACAGGAGTTTATGGGTTCGAATCATCCCCGGGTGGTGACGGTTCAAGCCCATCTGGCCGCCTGCCTTGCCGATTTGAAACGCTTCGATGAAGCCGAGTCGCTGATGCGGCAAGTACTGGCCTTTAAACGCCGCCAGTTCGGTGATCAACACAACCAGACCGCCTCTCATTTAAAACAATTGGCCCACATCCTCCTGCGTCGGGAGAAAATCGAAGAGGCCCTGCCCGTCATGGAAGAGGCGCTTGCCATTCAGACCAAAATTTTGGGGCCGGACCACATGGCGGTCGGTATCGACGGCATGGCCCTGGCCGCGGAATACCACAAGGTCGGCCAATGGGAGCGGGCCGAGCACCACTATAAACTGACGCGGGAAATAGCCGCCAAACAACCGCCGGACAGCCCGGGTCGCGGTATTTCGGCGATTGCCTACGCGCAATTCCTGACCGATCGGGGTGATCTGGAAACCGCTGAATCCCTCCTCCGCCGGGGCTTGAAGGACCTGCTCAGAACACTTCCGAACCATCCCCGGGTATTGCTGGGCGAGATCAACCTGGGCTTGATCATGGCCGATACGAACCGCTTCGAAGAGGCCGAGCCGCTGCTGGTGAAGGCTATGAAGCAATTGGAAAACAAACAAGGCGATCCCGAAAAAGTTGAAGCGGTTCGCCGGGCCTTGTATCGACTCTACACGGAAACGGGTCAATCGAACCTGGCCGAAACCTACCTTGCGGACAAAAAATAACGATAATCTGCAAGTCGAGTCGATTGTCGCATCGATGCGGCAAGTAGGGGAGAGGGTCGGGACAAGAAAATAAGCGACGTGGTGGGCAATCTGCAGGAGGCCATTATTCTGGTCCTGTTGATCCTGACCCTGCTGGCCGGCTGGCGGG
>JASJCB010000271.1 GCA_030066195.1 Acidobacteriota bacterium | reverse complement strand
AACCGCTTGCTCCCGTTCACTGACCAGCACGCGGCGATCGGCCAGGGCCCTCGATAAGGTCTTGTAGGTTGCTGCGAAGGCGGTGCTTAGATCGGTGACCCGATTGCGGAAGCGTGCCGAGACCAGGTCGCGGCCCTCATCAAGGTCCAGTTGTGCCGTGGCGGCGGCGGTTTTGAGGAACTGTTCCATGTTGCGATCACCGGTCGGCGGTATCAGTTTCATGGTATCTTCTCCCTGGCGAAGTTCGGCGGTCTGCCCCGAGTTTGCCCGGCGCTTTATGACAGGGGTGCCAATCTAGCAATAGTCATGCCGACTTGTCAATAGCTAAAATCATGCCAAGTATGGTTTGTGCCCTAAGGTGTTCTCTTGGCGTGGTTTGTGTGTTGTGGTTTTTTGTGGGTCGGGAGAAACTATCGCCTGATTCATGTGAAACGGTCGTTTTCGACTCGCCGAGATGGTTGCCCGCATCGTGAAAGGGCGTTTGTCGATCCGCCGGGTAGTGGGTTTTTCACAGGGGATGGTGATCATCGCCGAGGCGAGTGATAGGCCCGCAACATGAAAGGAAACCTGTCGCCCGGGCGAGTACCTTGCTCTCACCCTAAAATCATGGTTCCCGTCCGGTTGGGAGGCCTCCGCTCACCATGAAATAAACAGCTCGGACGTGTCGAGCAGAGGTATTTCCCCTGGAAACCACGACTGCCGATCGGCCGACCCGGTTCCGATCGGGTCGATTCAGTCAGCGGAGGGGGCTGAGTGCGGCCAGGAACCAACCTTCGCCGGATAGTTGGGTGTTGCCCAGGGTCAAATTGCCGTTGTAGCGGCCTACCAATAGGAGGTCCCTGCCGTTTGGCGCGGTGGTCAGGGAGACCGCGCTGACCCGGGTATCGGCGTCGCCCGCGCTGAAGACCCAGCGGGTTTTCCCGGTGGTGTCGTAACAAGCCAGGAAGAGGTTTTCCTCGCCGCCGGTGACGGTTTGCTTGCCGAAGGTCGCCTCACCGGAAAAGGTGCCGGCCACGAAGATCCGTCCGCTGCGATCGACCGCTACGGCCTGGCCGCGATCGTCGCCGCTGCCGCCGGCCGTGGCCACCCAGCGCGCTCGGCCTTCCAGGTCCAGGCGCGCCACCATAACATCCTGGCCGCCCGCGTTGTATTTACTGCCCGGGCCCGCGTATCCCGTAACGGCCAGGATGCCGCCGGGGGAAAGGGCCACGTCGAGGGCCGCGTCTTGGGACGGCCCGCCGGAACGCCAGAGTTGCTTGGAGTCTCGCGCGGTATGTTTCATGACCGCCATATCGCCGTCCACCGATGAGGCCGCAATCACACCGCCGTCACGCGTGCTGACCATGCCGTTGGTAAAAGTTTGCGGACCGGATAATTCAAGGACATAATCCACCAGGACCGGCCCCAGGGTGGCTTTGCCGCCCGATTCGCCCGTACGGACTCTTGCCTGGGGCGTAGATGCACCTACCACCAACACATCGTTGCCGCCTGCCGGTGTTTCCGGCGCGGGTCGAGCGGGGGCTGAGGGGGTTGCTACGGGTGACGGGTCTTCATCGAGTTCCGGGACCGAATAGATGGGTTCGTCGGCCGGCTTCGTTCGGTTGATCGGGATTTCGATCTCATCCTTGCGGGCCACGGCAGGGGAGGGGGCAGGCAGTTTGGGGACGGCTGCCTCCATGGCTTCCTGCAACTCGGCACGGTTGAGGGCGCGGCCGAACAGTTTGATATCGTCCAGCATGGTACCGGCGGTTTGTTTGCGGGCGGCGCGGCCGATCATCAGCGGATCGGTATTGGTGAGGTCCGCGGCGCCGGGCGTTTGTTTGCCTGCCGGCTTTCCGTTGTGATAGTAGCTGTAGGTCCCCGCGGTGCGCACGACGGCGATGTGCTGCCAACCCTTTTCCATGCTGGGAAATAAAAACCGGGTTCTGGTATCGGCATAGCGAAGTCCGGCCCCGTCGGCAATCAGGCCCCAGGAACCGGCGGCGTCGGTTTTGCCTTTGGTCAGGACGCCGCGCACATCGGCGCGACCCGTAATCGGGAAGTGAATCCAAAGAGCCAGCGTGAAACTACCCGTGCCGAAGTGAAACGCGGGGTTATCGGGAACGCTCACAAATGCGGAGGTTCCGTTCAATTTCAGGCCGCGACCGTGGCGACCTTCGTCGAAGCCGGCGCCGAACAGGGGGCGTCCGTGGATCTGTGCCCCGGAGGCATCGCGGAAATCGTTTTCGAAGGGCCACCAGGCTATCATTTTGTCTTGGGCCAAAGCTGAGGAACTCGTGAGCAGGATCAGGAAGATTCGAAACACGCGACCACTCCAGGGGATAATCTCGGGGGCATCATAGCAGGAACCCGCCTCAATGGCCAAAGCAAGAACGATGCTAAGGTTTTTCTACCACCAATCGACATGACTGGGGAGATGAGAGCCGTCGGTGGATTCAGATTCGTGCTCCTGTTCTTGTTCCGGTGTCTAATTAATTGGATTTATTAGTGTAAATTAGTGTTTATGAATGGTTGAAATGGCGCCGCCGTGGATTGGAAGCCTGCTCTGAGGGTGTCGGCCGGTTTTTGTCGGCGTGTTTTCGGGCGTCACTTATTGTGGACGGTCGAGTCCCTCGGAGGTTTATTTGTTGAACGGCGCTTATTATGTCCGGCGGTTTTCCCGATGAGTTTTAATATTATCTTGGGTTCGCGACACCTTTCGGAATGGTTGAATGACACACGTATTTATCAGTTATAGTCACGATTCGCCGCATCACAAGGCCCGGGTAGCGGCCCTCGCCAGGCAGTTGATCCAGGACGGCCTGACCTGTGAGCTGGACCAGTTTATCCAGGGATCTCCTCCCGATGGTTGGCCTCGGTGGATGAACCGCGCTCTCAAGAAATGCGATTTCGTCCTGGTGGTTTGCACGCGGACCTACCACCGCCGGGTGGAGGGTGAGGAGGAGCCCGGACGCGGATTGGGGGTTCAGTGGGAAGCCCTGGTGACTACCAATATCCTCTATGAAACGGCCGCCGTCTCTACCAAGTTCATACCGGTCGTGTTCGATGCCGAGGACCAGGCATTCATTCCCGTTTTTCTGCGTCAGTATACCTGGTACCTGATTTCCTCCAGGGACGGTTACGAACAGTTATACCGTTGTCTTACCGATCAACCCCTGGTGGTTCCTCCCGAGAAGGGAGCTATTCGCAGGTTACCGCCCAAGCCCCCGCCGGTGGATTTATTCGAGGATCGGGAGGAAGAAAGACCCTCGACCGATCGGGGCTTGGAAGTTGCTTTATTTCAGGATGATGTAGCGGCGCCGATGCAACCGTCGACGTCTGTTTCGAATATCCCTGAGAGCGGGGCGGGTAATGGTCCCGGCGTGCAAGCCGTTACCTGCCCCTTCCCCGGTTTGGCGGCCTTTCGCGAGGAGGACCGTGAGTTTTTCTTCGGCCGTGAGCCCGATATCGATCATTTGGTCAAGCACATGCAGGTCAATCGGTTCCTGGCTCTTTTAGGTCCTTCGGGCGTGGGTAAGTCCTCCATCCTGCAAGCCGGTTTGATCCCGGCCCTGCGCGAGGATTCTTCCGGCGGACGCGTACTGATCGCACGCTGTTCTCCGCGAACCCGACCCTTGGAGGAACTGGCCCTGGGCTTCTTCCTGTTGGCGCGTGGTCTGGGTCATAAGGAAAGCGCCTTGTCCCTGCACAACCAGATTCGAGATGAGCGCATGGGTCTGCACTTTTTGGCCCGTGAATTATGTATCGCGACCGATGCGAAGCGCCTGGTGATTGTTGTGGATCAGTTCGAGGAAGTGTTTACCCAGGTGGAAGATGCCGAAAGTCGCCGACGGTTTATCGATCGTCTGTTGGTGGGGCCGTCCGTTCCCTACGGACCCATTTCCGTGATCCTCAGCCTGCGATCCGATTTTCTGGGCATGTGTGCGCCTTATCCTGAGTTGAATCGGCTGGTTACCAGTCACCTCATCCAGTTGGGCACCATGGATGATCGGCGCCTGCGCATGGCCGTGGAGAATCCCGCGCGCGCCTGCGGCCTGGTCTTGGAGCCCGGTTTGGTCGAGCGTATTCTGGCCGATGCGGGCGGGGCTCCCGGCGAGTTGCCGCTGGTGGCCTTTGCCTTGATGAGCCTTTTCGAGTTGCGTTCCGGGAATCAGTTGACACAGGCCGCTTATGATCGGATCGGCGGCATTGCCGGTGCGCTGACGCGTCGGGCTGAAGAACAGTACGCCTTATTGCCGCCGGACCAAAAGGAGATGCTTCGTCGCATGTTCGTTTTGCGGCTGGTGCGACCCGGCGACGGCACGGAGGACACCCGTAAGCGGACGCTGTGGAAGGATTTGGTGGCCGTGGCCCGCGATCCGAAAACGGGGGCTCAAGTACTCGAGGCCTGGGTCAATGCCCGGTTGCTGTCCATCAGCGGCCGGGAATCCTGGGTCGAGGTCAGCCACGAGGCTTTGATTCGTCGTTGGCCGCGGCTGGTGGAGTGGATGGACAACGAACGGGAAACCGCCCATTTCCTCAACCGGCTTGCCGATGCGGCAGGGGAGTGGCGGCGCAAGGAAATGGAGGAGGGGTATCTGTACCGTGGCGCGCCGCTGAAGCGGGCGGAGGAGTTGTTGGTGCAACGATCCGGCGATCTGACTCCCCTGGAGACGGACTTCATCCGAGCCGGTTTGAAGCACCGGGAAGCGGAAGTCAAACGCCAGGAAGAATTGGACCGCATGGCCGATGAACTGCTGGCGGCTCAAAGGAAGGTGGCGGTTCAGGAACGACGCGCCTCCGTGGCCGAACTGGTCACGGGTACGGCTCATCAACTAAGTGATCCCCTGGGCTATGTCATGCAGGGCGAGCACAACCTGGGCGATTGCCTGGATCGGTTCCAGAAGCGCTTGATTGCCATTGCCGGCGATGACGCGGACAACGAAATCATCACCGAATTCAACCGCTACTTCGGCGCGTTGCGCGAGAGCTTGAAGGTTATCAAAAAAGGTACGGCAACCCTGCATCGATTGACACGGCAATTGCAGATGAGAAGCTCGGACGCCGGCCGTCATCAGGTGGACCTGACCGCTCAACTGAGACTGACGCTCAGTGATGTGCGCTCGCGTTTCGGCGAGAGGGTGGATATCGAGGAAGCGTTGGGCGATCCCTTGTTGGTGGAATGTCAGCCCGGCGAACTGGGCCTGGCTTTGATGCACCTGATGGTGTTTGCCTGCCGCATGGTCCTGGAGCAATTGAGCCGTGAAGCCTACCGCGATCCGGGTTCCCTGCGGGTTGCCTCCTATCGCAGGGATCAGCGCGCGGTGGTGAGAATCGAGGTGATCGGCTGTGAACTGAGTGAAAGCGAGAAAGCGGGTATTTATCGGTCCTTCTATACCACCGGCATCGTGGACGACCGAACCGGCCTGAATAAAAGCTACCGCATCATCCTGGACCAAAAGGGAAGTCTGCAACTGGAAGACCGGGAATCGAAAGGGATTGCCTTCCTGGTGGAACTGCCTGAGGTCAAAGCCGGGTAGCGGTTTGGGTCCGCGAGCTTGGACCCCACCAAAATGAAAACACTGCTCATTCACCGCGTCAAGTACACGCGACTCCGGGGCGGGGCGCCTCTCGGCAACTGTCGGTAGAGCCGAACCGGCCCGTTTTTTCGTTTCCTTATTGTGGAGCCTTGATATGATGGGGCTTTAATCGATCCGCATCGAGGAAACTCTTGAAAAAAGCTGTTCTTTCTTTATCGATCTTCATCATCTTCATTGCCGTCCTGGCCTGGCTATTTGCCCCTAAAGCCGGGTTATACGTGAGCGCGGTGGACGTTTCGCCCAGGTCCGAACTCAAAAAACTGCTCGATTTGCAACCGGGAACCGTGGACCCCTGGAAGTATCGAATCGATTTAAGTCAATTAGTGGTGGAATCGGACGAAGACAAGGTCAAGGTTTCCGCCTCCTTGACCCAGGATAAGAATCTCCAAGGCGTGCTCACGCTTCATGAGTTGGACGGATATACCTACACTGAAGGCAAGAATCGGGTGATGCTTTCCGCCCTTTCCTTGAATTACCCTGGTCAGGGGGCCGGGGTGCCGGCCTCCCAAAATACCGGTACGTATTACGCCCCGGACGGTCAAATCCTCTCCAAAAAAGCTTTGGTGGACGGGCTGCTCAATAAGGATGGGTTATCCTACAATGACCCGCGTCTCTCGCCGCCTGATTTCGGTGACAAGTATACCGGTCTCAAGATGTGGTTGGAGGTTGATGCCCTTGACGATTTTCGCTTTCTCAAGGGCTGGATTCTGGACGCCAGGACCGGGAGGCAATTGAATTTATCTGGGTTTTACCACGATCACGACTTCATTGTTCCATGGTCCGCCCCCATCCCCATGCTTCATCCGGGCCCTGTTCGTATTGTGGTGGACATTGCGTTCGGTCCCGGGCGTGACTACACGTTGCCGGCCCAAATTGGAGCGCATGTGGATCTTAAGCATACCTCATTGCATCTTTTGGACATTCGCAAAGGGCGGTGGCGAGGTTCATCGATGTCAAGCGATTCCAAAAGCATGACGGGGGAGTATGAAGCCGATGTTGGCTACAACGAGATCTGCCTGATCGTCGCGATGGAAACAACCGCGTCTCTTCCTTTCGATATTTTTTACGAAAAAAGCGACGGCAGCCTCGTCGACCTTTCCTTCGGTTCAACCAACAATTTCTTGCAGTTGAATTGTCCCGATCTCCTGGGGCCGGATGATAACCTGATGATCAGGGAATATGAACAGGTTAAGCGGCTCGTGTTCACGCTGCCCCGACTTCCCGGGTTGCCGGAGGAAAACTTGGGTGTCGACAATCTTGCCGCGGTCAAAATCCCCTACGTCAAACTGGATTCCCGTAGGGATCTCAGCCGGGTAGCGGCGGCTTACCTGCAGGTGAAATATGTAAATGATCGGGAACACGGTCTGAAAGGCGGCAAAGAGTTCCCCATGGTCTTGAAAGACACGACACCGGCCGAAATGTTGCGGCTCTATATGAGCTATGAATCCAAGCCGGGCGTGCTGGTGGTCGATCCGCTCAGGGACGAAGTTAGAATTGAAGACAACCTTGCGCAAAAGGTAAGCGCCTGGGTGCGGAAAAAGCTGAATTTTTAGCTTTACCTTCAATGTGGCCGCATTTCGGATGAAAACACCAGCCGTCCTAAGGACGGCCGGTGGGGTTGTGATTATTTGAGCGGGGAGAACCAGGCCATGATCTTGCCGTAGCGCGCGCGCCAACTAGCGTAACCGGGGCCGCTCGCGGTTTCTGTGGTGGTTACCTCGTAGCCTTTTTCCTTCAACAGCTTCACCAGTTCCCGGCTTGAGGCCTCGGCGTCAATCCCGGGGAACTTATAGTCGTTGGTGCTGATATCCACGAACACGGAAACCTTGTCGACCTCACCGTCTTTGACCAGGCCGAGGTGTTGCTCTCGGGCCGGTTCCAACATGACATAGGATTGTTGGGCCAGCTTGCCGAAGTGGTGGGGCTTTTGCATCGCCGCAACCAGGGAGACTACCGAGGATTGACCGGCGCCCATAAGGCCGCGCGCGGCGGGTTCAGCCTTGGTGCGGTAGGTTTTGTCCAGGTGGGGGAGCAATTCAGTGGTCAGGAACTCCACATAGGACATTTGGTCTTCACCCATCATCTCGTTGCGGTTTCCGGAAATAAACGCAACGATGACCGGGGCCACCTTTTTGCCGATCAGGTTGTCCAGGGCCACATCCATCTTGGCTACATCGAGCACCGGCAGACCGTTGTTCACGATCATCAGCGGGTAACGCGCCTCACTGTCCGCGTAGCCGGGGGGCAGGTAGACCTTGACCTCCCGCTTGTCGCCGCGTATCTTGCTTTCGAATTCAAAGGTGTCGATCTTGCCGCGAGGTCCCTTGGGTTCGCCCAGGTAATCCGGCGCTTCCCAGCCGGGCATGCGCAGCTCAGAACGCATGCGGCCGGATGCGCCCACCTGATGCGGGTTCAGCGGATCGTCGACGCGGTCGCCGAAAGAACTGAAGTGGTACTCCCAGTGGCTGTCGGATTCTACTTCTTCAGAATGGAAGAACAGGTCGGTGCCCTCGATGCGGTGCATGGGTTTTTCGTCATCGAACCCGCGCGTCACGCCCAGGTCTTTCTGATCGCCGCGGAAGACATAGTGCACCAACGAATCGCCCTCGATGATGGGAAAGCTCTTTTGCTTCTTCATGAAGGCGTCTACCATGGCGGTCTTGTTTTCGGCCTTTTGGACCTTGCGGACCCAGTTGCCGAATTCGCCTTTCAGTTCGACCTTCGGTTTTTCCAGGGATGCCAGCGTCTTCTTGTCGATCAGGTTGACTCGGGCCATTTCCTTCAGGTTGCGCACGAACAGGGCGCCGTGGGCAAAACTGGCGGCCGAGTAGGAACCTCTGTCGAAGAGTTCGATACGCGCGGTCTCACGATATTCCTCGGGCGTGGCCTCCACCGCAACCAGGTTGCCCTTATTGCTGATGATAATCAAGCTGTCGCCCAGCAGGGTCAGGTTATCGCCGCGAGGCGGGCGCGAACGCCACTTGATCTCCCCGGTCTCGGCATCGACGCAGGTCAGGAAACCGGACTTGAAGCCGTAGAGATGATCCTGGTGATAGACGGGCAAGGCATAGGTGCGCATTAAGATGGGACCGCGCCACAGTTCGGTCATGGTTGCGGTGTCGCCGGTGCGCTTCAAACGAAAGGCGGCTACCTGGTGACGGTCTTGGATGACCACGCGGTCTTTGCCGGCCAGAACGGGAAGCGCATAGGTTTCGTTGTCCAGGATGTCGTGCTTGGCCTTCCAGAAGATTTTGCCGTCCGCGGGGTCCAACTCCATCAGGTAGTTGTCGGTGATGGCCATGATGCGTTGCTTGCCGTTGACTTCCTGGAAGATGGGGGATTGATAGGTGGCGGTGTCGTCGCCGGAGTGCCAGAGTTCTTTCCCGGTCTTGGGATCGAAGGCGGTGAAGGTGCGGCCTTCCTTGTGGCCCGTCATCACGATCACCTTATTGTCGACGACCATAGGCACCGTATTGAAACCGTAATGAGGCACCCTGGCTTTGATGTCTTCCCCGAGTGTGTGACCCCAGAGCTTCTTGCCGTCGGCCAGGTTGACGGCGACGAACTGACCGTAGGTGTCGATGGCGTATACGGTGTCGCCGTGAATGGTGGGCGTGCCGGTCGGCCCGTCCTGGGACCCGCTGTGGCCCTTGTAGACAGGTCCGAAAACATACCGCCACTTTTCGGCGCCGGTGTGCGCGTCGAAGGCGGCCAACAGGTTGTTCTTATCGTCAGAGAACATGGTAACGGCCAGGTCGCCGACCAAGGAAATACAGGCGTACCCGGAACCGAGTTCTTTCTTCCAGGCCGTTTCCAGGCCGAAGGTTTTGCCTTGAATCAGGTCTTTACTGACGGTGCCGGTGTGATCCGGTCCACGGAAATAGGGCCAGTCGGCAGTCAGCCCGAACGAGCTGAAGAGTAGGCCCGCAAACAGCAGCGCTTTCATGATATCTCCCTTTGAAACGTTCATTACCCACGGAATTCGATACCCATAATTCATTCTACGCGGAAACTGGAGAAAGTTTGCGGATAAGTTGAGGACCCCGGCAAGGGTCCGCCGTGCCGGGTCCAGGTATTGACGATCTTAACCGGTCCTCCTTTGCCGGAGCCGGCCTTTCACTTTTGATCCCTCCTCTTTTTTGTGGGTTGAACCGGTCGGCCGCGTCGTTTATAGTGAAGCAAAACCCGGCAACAAGGATTGTCCGTTGAGCGCAGACCAGAGAAGAGCCAAACGCATCGGCCGTGAATCATTGCCCGAAATCCTTCATCGGCTGACCATGGTGTTCGATACCGGCGAAGAGAATCCGGTGGAAACCTTTGATGCTTCTACGATGGGCCTGGGGCTCAGCGCGGAATTGTTGCCGACCGTCATGGATGAGAACGTGGGTATTTTGCTGAAGCCCGTCGACGATAGTTTTCAGCTGATCGGCGAGGTGGTCTATGTTATTCCCGACGGCGACACCGGTTGTCGTTTCGGCGTCCAGTTCACCCAAACGATTGCTGTCCACAAGTACCTGGCTTTGTTGGAAGGGCCGGCTTAATCATCCCACCAGATCGGGTTATCGCGGATGAAATCCAGCAGGGCCTCGTGTTTCGGGCTGTCTTCCTCGTTTTGCCAGGATTTGGCGCCCCAACTGCCGTAGCGGTTATAGGGACCCACACTCAAGAAATGACAGAACAGGACGCCGCCCGAATCCCTCCAGCGTTTCAGGTAATCGGCGTACAGGGCGCCCATGCGTGGGTCGCGATTGGCGCGTGTGAAGAGATCGGTCATCGCCTGATTGTCTATCAGGTTGCCGACGCCGGACAAGTGCTGACCGCCCTCGTAGGCCGCCAACTGCAAGCCGAACTGCTCGGCCAGGGCCGCGTGTTGCAGTATGTGTTCCTCGGCTGCATGGAGGGCGCCGTTTTCGGGAGCCCGCTGCCAAACCGGGTACAAGGTTGGATCGTGTAAGAGACCGCCCGTTTCCAACTCTTGGAACAGGTTGTCAAGCCCCTCTTCCGAATCTGCCCATGCGCCTACGGTGATCACGAATTGGCCTCGACCCGCATAGGCGCCGAAATAGGGCGCAATCGCCAGCACATCCGCGACGCGGGCGGGGGTAGCGCGTTGCTTGGTACGCCAGAGCGGGGCCAGCAGGGCCTGCTCACTCGCCCAGATGTTGCCGGCCATGCCGCCCATCACGCCGATCACCCGATGCGCCTGGTCGCCCCAGGCTTCCTTCCAGATCATGATGACGCGGGTGGTGCGCATACCGTACCAGCTGAGGCGTTTGGTGTAACCGCTGAAGGGAGCATTCGGCCAACGGGCTTCCGCTTGTTCTTCAACCCAATCGCCGGCGGTGAAACCGGCATTCCAGATCTCGTTGCCGTATTCCACATAGATCTTGCGGTCCGTATCCAGGCGTTCCAGGGCCAGTTGCGCGAAGCGGGCCACGTAATCATCGTCGGCGCGATGGGGAATGTTGATCCATGGATCGGCTGCGGTCTCGTTGGCAAGGTCCAGGGCTACCTCGATGGGCGCGCCGCGTTCGCTGTTCCAACGGGCGTCGGTGGTCAAAGGCCGGTCCTGCCACCGGCTGACATCCGTGGTGTTGGTGCGCAGGAAATCCATGAAACGGATGACGCGGTACGGCGCCAATCCGGCCAGGAAATCGGGATGAAAGGCCGAAGTTCGCCCCTCGGTGCCCGGGAGCATCACCCGGATGTTGCGAATATAGTCGCCGATTCCTTCCGGGTCGGTGGCTTCGATAATCAGCACGATCCCGCCGTCACCGGGTTCGGCCACATCCAGGACGTGACGGCCCGGTGTGGATAATTCCTCGTTTTTGACGGCATCGAAACCGTAACTCAGGGTGCCTTCCCCGTCGTACAAAACCACGTACCTGCCCGCGGGATAGCGCCCTTCAGTACCGTTGAGCAGCAGCGCGGCCACCTGGCGATAGGCAACGTCGTTATCGTCTGAGGCCGGCAGGGAGCGCACCCAGCCGCGTTCGTCCAGGTCCAGCTTGTCCTGTTCGCCGGTATCCCAGGTGGTTTGGTTGCGGGTGTACCAACCGCCGGCGGATTTCATGGCATCGCACAGGGTCCACTCGGTGGAGTAATAGGCCAATGCGCTGATATTGGTGCCCAGCGGCGATTGGCTGAAATCCTGCCGCCAGTCTACCTCCAGGATCGACCAGCCCTCGGCTTCGAAATAGTCGACCTCCAAACTGTGCTCGCCCTCGTCCAGGCTGATGCGCGCCGTATAGGTGGTCGGAGGTTGAAGCACCCAGGCGTCGATCAACAACTCGCCGTTCAGCCGGAGGCGCACGCCGTCATCGGCGCGAACGGTAAAGATCCAATCGCCGGCGTCCAGGTTCAGGGCGCCCCGAAAGCGGGCTGAGAAATAATCGTTGGGGATGGACGCATCCGGGCTGCCGCCGTTCCATCGGAAATGGAGATCGGACTCGGTGCGGGAGAGCGCAGGCGGGCCGCTCAATTCGCTGTTTGTATAATAATCGGCGGAAAACTCATCCTGCGCCTGCGAGAGGCCTGCAAAGCAAAGCACCCATGCCGAGAATAATAATCTTCCCAGTTTGTTCATATAACTATTTAAGCTCCAGGAGGCGGACAATTCAGTTCGATCCATCGATGAAGCTAGCGGGGACGGATTGCCCGTCCCCAGTCGTGGTGTGTTTTAGTATTCTGCGACGGCGTAGACGCGCCGGCCCAGGTAGATCTGATCGGCTACCAACAGGCCGCGTACCTCGGCTTTGTCGGTGACCAGGATCTTGCCGTAGGGCGCGGTTACATGCGCTTGAACCGCGGTGCGATTGCCGACGATAATCGCCGCGCCCCGACCGCGCGAGAAGATCATAACATCACCCGCGCTCAGATCGGAACCGTCCGCCGGGCCGATGAAGCCCTTCCAGGTGGTTTTGATCTTGCCGCGAACCGCAATTTGAACCGGTCCCAGGGCTTCCACAACCGCGTTGTTTCCAAGGGACAGGCTCTTGAAGTTATAAACTCCGCCGGTGAGACGCAGAACCGCGGGGTTGCGACGCGTGCCGTGTTTCAGGACCACATGGCCGTAGGTACCGGGCTCCAGCGTCCTGCTTTTATTGTGACGGACCGTGACCTTCTTGCCGTTGGCTCTGAAAGAGGGTAGGGAAGGGGTAATGTCGCCCAGAGGCATGGCGGAGGACTGGAATTCCTCGCCGTTGATGGTGTAGCCGTGGCCGCGCAGGTCGTTGTAGACAGCCATGCCGTTGACCGTCACGCCGCAATCCAGTTTTAATTTATCGCCGGCGACATTGCCGTCCACGAAGGTGCCCCAGTTCAGGTTCATGCTGCGACGGCTGCCGTTGGATCGGTCGCGCACGCCCAAATCACCCATCAGGTAGGCATCCACGGAGGTCAGCTTCCGGTAGGCAAAGGCAACGTAGTTGCTGAGCTTGGGGGCGGGATTGGGTTCGGGTTCAGGTTCCACATATAATTCAACAGCGCCCAGGTCACAGCCGTCGCCTTGAGGACGCGCCATGCCGCGCTGGTCCATGGGCAGGCAACCGCCGCCCGTGTAGGCATCCAGGGCATCGCTGCCGGGTTCCGGGACTTGGGTGGGCGTGACGCCGCCGTTGTCGGTCAGCGGACCCAGGTTCGGGTTGCCGTTGGGAATGCTGAAATCGGGGCAGGTACCGTCACCGCACAGGTTGGGCTTGCCGTCGGTGAATACCGAACCGCCGTTAACCACCATGTCGGTGCCGTTGCCGGCCACGATGCTGTTGTGAACTACCAGGGCCGATTTGACGTCGATACCCAGCGTGTTGCCGGACATGGTGACGTGGTTCATGCTCATGGTGCCGCTTTGCAGGCGAACCGCCCAGCCGGGGTTGAAGCTGACCGTGCAGTTGATCAGGGTCAGGCTGCCGTTGCTGGTGGAAAGCGCGCCGGTATCGTTCAGGCTGTCCGTGTTGTTGGTCAGGGTACAGTTTTCCAGCGTCATGGTGCCGAAATTGGTCACACCGCCGTTGAACCACTGGCTGCGGTTCCCGGAAACCAGGGTGTTGTACATGGAAAGGGTACCGGAGGGCTGGTTGCCCAGCGCGCCGGTCACGCTACGGGCGTAGTTGTTTTGGATACGCGAGTTGTTGATTTGTGTAAAGCCGCGATTGTCGACCGCGCCGTAATCGTCGGCCTCGTTGTTTTTAAAGGAGCAATTGGATATCGTGGCGCCGGCGCCGGGTGAAATATAAATGCCCGCGCCGGTGTTCTGGTTGCCGTGACGTACGATCAGGTTACGCAGGGTAACGGTACCGGACTGTACGAAAAATACGCGATCGGTCGCCTCGGCAGCACTGGCGGCGGCTTGAATGACGGTTCCGGAGGAACCCTCGATGATGACGTCTTTTTTGATGATAATACCGGCCTCGGTGTGAACCGAGTCCTTAACTTTGATAGTATCGCCGCTTTGGGCGTCAAGTAATGCGTTTTCTATAGTTGTATAGGGACAAGAAGAACAGACTTGCAAGGTGGCGCCCAGAGCGCTGTAAGAGAACAGCAGGGCGGAAAGCAGCACGAAATGCCTGGTCATGATCAGGATTCCTCCCGGGTGTGTAAGCCGGTGTTCCGGCAGGTGAGGCCGAATCGTATTCTAAAGACTTCCCGGTATTTTTCAATTGTGGGAACTACCTAAGCCGATCGGGAACCATACGCGGTAGCGTGAACAAACGCGGGCGTGTAACGATTGAGGAAGGGACCGCTAATCATTGAAGTTATCTACAAGGTGCTTACTCACATGGCCCGTGTTTGTTCGCATCGGAGGAACAAGCAGCATTGCGGCTAAGTGGGGCTAAAACGAAGGAGAGCGCTCGGAACATCATCATTCGACCTCGCTTGCAGTTGCCTTCGGATCATGCACAGTAGCGTGAACAAGCGCGGGCGTGTAACGATTTAGTAAGGGTCCACTAAACATTGAAGTTATCCACAAGGTGCTTACTCACATGGCCCGTGTTTGTTCGCGTCGAAGGAACCAGCAGCATTGCGGCTAAGTGGGGCTGAAACGAAGGAGAGCGCTCGGAACATCATCATTCGACTTCGCTTGCAGTTGCCTTCGGATGCCCTATTTTTCACGATCATCGAAATAGGTTCCTTCGACGCGAACAGACCCCCATCATTCCATTAAGCACGGTCATTATAGAAGCACCTGCCTGGTCCCTACAACGTCCGGGTTACGTGGGGGCCTGTTCACGCTACCGCCGAAGGCCGCCGCGAATGCGCGACAAATTGACCCCCCGGATTGACAAGCACCGTTTCCACCCCAAACCGTGGATTAGACCCCCTATGTATGCTGCATAGGGGTTAGAAATCGTTGATTTTGTTCCCTCTCAGATTACATAGGGTTAGAAACCGTTGATTCAACCCCCTATGTAGTCTACATACCCTTAGAAACCGTTGATTTTGCCCCCTCTCAGATTACATAGGGTTAGAAATCGTTGATTCAACCCCCTATGTAATCTACATACCCTTAGAAACCGTTGATTTCACCCCCTATGTAATCTACATACCCTTAGAAACCGTTGATTTCACCCCCTATGTA
>JASJCB010000094.1 GCA_030066195.1 Acidobacteriota bacterium | reverse complement strand
GGCAGCGTATCCTGGTTGAGGAACGCGGTTTGATTGCTCATCATGGCCAGGTCCCACTCCATGCCCAACCATCTGGTTTTGGAGGATGACAAATCCTTCGGATAGGTTTCGATCAGGTGATGAGCCACATCCAGTGCGGTATTTAATTGCTCGGTCGTGGGCGTTGACCATCGGTGCTCAGCAATGACTTGCGCGAATGCCTCGGCGCTCATCGCGCCTCTATTTACTAAGTTCAGGTCGTGGAAAAAGGCTTGGACTTCATTCACCCAATCGGTTTTAGTTGGCATAGGGGCTTCTATATGGCCGTCCGAAGACTGTCTTTCCTTCCACCGTCCCTGAAGTGACAGTGGATACAGGTCACCATTCCCGGGAAGAATCGAGTATCAGACGCCGGCTGATCATGTATTCCCGGTAAGGGCCGGGTAAATTTCGGCGAATATTGTTACCGGATCTCATCACTGCCTTGGAGTTCGTGCATGACACCCGAGAAATGCCCGAGAGGGCGCTTCTTAGGTCAGCGCAACATTTCCTCGGGGATTTCAATGCCCGCGGGCAGCAGGCCCGGTACGTTCAGGTGGGCTCCTCCGTCGACCGGAATGGCGGCACCGTTGATATAGTCGCCCATGGGACTCAGCAGGAAAAGGGTCAAATAGGCGATTTCGGCGGGCTCGCCCTTGCGATGAACCGGAATCAGACCCATCCCGTCCTTGCCTTCGCCCGGGCTCAGCCGTCGATTGCCCTCGGTGTCCTTGATGGGCCCCGGCGCCACGAAGTTGGTCAAGATGCCCTGGGGACCCCATTCCACGGCCATGGTGCGGGTGAGGTTCAGGACGGCTGCCTTGGCCGCGCCCGAATGAGCCACCCAGGCCGCGTGCGCCCAACTGTAGGTGGTGCCGATGTTGATGATACGGCCGTAGCCTGCTTCCTTCATATGAGGTTGCACGGCCTTTGACCAGAGGAAAGTGCCCTTGGTGACGATATTCACGACCGCCATAAAGGCGTTTTCACTCATGCGTTCCAGCGGGCAGAGGAAGTTTCCCGCGGCGTTATTGACCAGAAAGTCCACCTTGCCGTGCGCTGCCATGTGGGCATCCAGGTTGCGGGCGACATCCTCGGCCTTGCGCACATCGCCGGCCGCCGTGGTAACCCCCAACTCGGCAGCCGCGTTTGCCAGCTTTTCCTCGCTACGACCGGTAATGGTCACCTTGGCGCCGTAACGCAGCAACTCCTTGACCACGGCCAGGCCGATACCTGAACCGCCGCCGGTCACGATACCGGCCTTTCCTTCCATCAATCCCTGCTGAAACATGTCTTCCTCCCTTATCTTCGATGCAACATCATAACCCAATCGAAGGCGGACTAATCAAATAAGCGATCAACCGGCCTATGATATTTTCAAATCATCATTTTTTGCCACCTTCCGATAGATTTACCATAGGTTATACCTGCCGGGAGCGCGGTTCGTGGTTAGATTAATGAAGAGCGGACGATTCCCCAGCCTGATCGCCATGACCTGTTTTCTTCTGTTTCAATCAGGGTGTGGGGTGCGCTTGTGGGCCCAACGGCTGCCGCCGGCTTTTGAGCCGGTGGAACAAATCGGACTATCCGGCGCTGACACCACCTGCATATTGCAAGACGCACGCGGTTTCCTTCGGCTGGGTACGCAAAAGTAACCCTAACCTTTCCCGTGGATTGATTCGGGCTGTTTCGTAAACTTCGGGTAGGGAAACTCGGGATAAAAACAAAACCATATACGCCTTTTGTCCGATAGATCTTTTGTTGGACTGTAAGTTAGTTAGGAAAAAGATGCGAGAAACACGAAATGGGAGGATCGATCGTTTCCATGAATTCAAACGAGTCCTGTAAGTGGCTTCTCTCCTTGCTTTTGTCGTCGTTTATCATCGGTCCGACTCAAGCGGGGCAAAACAACTACGCGATGACGCATTATGATGTAGACAGCGGGTTGTCTCAGGGCAATGTCATTTGCATCATGCGGGATCGCATGGGGTTTATGTGGTTCGGCACACGCGACGGGTTGAATCGGTTCGACGGATATTCATTTGAGATCTATCGGCACAACTCCAACGATCCCAATTCGATTTCCAGCGATTATATCTACAATATTGTCGAGGATGACGACGGCAATCTGTGGATCGGCACACGCGGCGGATTGAACCTGTTCCAGCGCGCCGACGGGACCTTTCGGTCCTGGCGCCGGCAGGCCGAGGACCCTAACAGTCTGGCTCACAACACGGTTTTCAGTATTCTATTCGACAACCGGTCCGGGCGTCGGTTGATCTGGCTGGGGACCGGGGGCGGCATCAACCTGTTCGACCCGGCAACCGGCAAAGCCTTGCGATATGTACATCGTAACGACGATCCCGACAGTTTGACGAATGATGAAATCAGTGAACTTCAAATGGACCGGCAGGGAACGCTATGGGCGGCCACCTTCGGCGGCGGGGTCAACAAGATGGTTGAACCGGGACGGTTTAAGCAAGTCCCCTGGCCCGGGGGTCCCGACGAGCAACAAATGATCTGCATGGACATCGACGAAAAGGGTAATCGATGGTTCGGCAGCAACGACGGTTTGGGCCTCATTCGAGCCGGCGCCGAAGACCGCATCGAAACGGTGACGGACGCCGAAGGCAAATCGTTCGGCACCGTGCTGGATACGGCAATGGACGACCAGGGGCGAATCTGGCTGTGTACCTATGATCAGGGTCTTATCCAATACGATCTGGAAAACGGGACCACTCGCCGTTGGCTTCACGACCCTTCCAACTCCGCCGGCTTGCCCATCAACTCCATCAGCAGTATCTTCCTGGATAGGCGGGACATCGCCTGGGTGGGCACCTTCGGCAGCGGTTTCAGTCGTATGCAGCTTACCCCTTTCGCGGTCAATCACCGCGAGGCGCCGGCCGCGCAACTTCTCCTCGACCGAAAAGGCCGGTTGTGGGAGGGAACCACCGGGAACGGGCTGTTCGTTTATCACCCCGAGCGAGAAGCCGGCTTGGGTACGCCGGTTCCCGTGCGCCTTACCCCTGAAGGCGGCGAGTCAATTACTGCTTTGCACGAGGGGCCCAACGGTGAGATTTGGGCGGGCACCACGGCTTTCGGCCTTTTTCGGCAAGTGTCTGCCGGAACGAACGGGGGAGTGGTCTACCGTCACAATCGGGAAGACCCGGAAACCCTGACCAGCAATTGGATCACCGCCGTTCGCCACGACCGTCAGGGCCGGTTATGGGTAGGCACCTCCTCCGGTCTGAACACATTGAACAGCAACGGTGGTTTCACCCGTTACCGCCACGATCCCGACAATCCCATGAGTCCGGGGGGCGACAATATCAGTTGTCTGCTGATCTCCGTGGGACCCTCCGGTGAAAATCTCTGGTTCGGTAGTTGGGAAGGCGGGCTCAGCCGCATGGACCTTGCCCAACCCGGCGTCTTCAAGGTCTTCAAGAACGGGGACGAAACCACCGGGATTTCGTCCAACACCGTTCTCAGCCTGTGCGAAGACGACGGTGAGGGCATGTGGGTGGGCACCGCCGCGGGGTTGAACTACTTGAAATCGGAGGGGCAGTCGATCGGGCGCATCAGCACCGCGGACGGGCTCTCGGGCAATACCATCTATTCTCTGCTCAAGGACGAGCAGGGTTTTGTTTGGATGAGTACTCCTCGCGGCCTTTCAAGGTTGGACCCCAAAACCCTTTCCATTCGCAATTACGGCCAAAACGGCGACCTCGGCCTGAAGACCTTCAACCACGGCGCCGGGTTCCGAGACAAGGCCGGCAGGTTCTACTACGGCAGCCCCAATGGATGGTTGACCTTTCATCCAAAAGACCTTCAGGAGGATAAGCCGACCCACCCGGTCATCCTCACCCGTTTATTAATCGATAACCAGGCTCGCCTACCCCGCGCTCGAGACCCGGAATCTCCTTTGAAAAAAGCCGTGGAATTGACGACAGACCTGAAACTTGGCTGGCAGACCCGCATCCTGACCTTGGAATTCGCCACCCCGGTCCAGGGGTCGGCTTGCATCTTTCGCTATCGTTTGGATCCCTTTGACGAGAATTGGGTGGAAACCGACGAAACCGCGCGCAGAGCCACCTATACCAACCTGGATCCCGGTAACTATACCTTCCGTGCCGGTGTGCGTTCCATCGGCGGCGAATGGAGTGAAGACACCGTTCTGGCCGTTACCATCACCACCCCGCCCTGGAAACAATGGTGGGCGATCCTGCTGTACATTTTGGCTCTGGCCGCGCTCATCTCCTGGTATGTCCGCCAGCAACGTCGTAAATTGGATCAGGAGAAGCAGGTTGTCGAGCGTCTCCGTGACATCGACGTTTTGAAAGACGCGTTTCTGGCAAATACCAGTCACGAACTGCGCACGCCCCTCCACGGTATGATCGGTCTGGCCGAATCGCTGTTGCACGGCGCCGGCGGTTCCTTGAGCCCCACCGTTTCCACCAATTTGGAAATGATTCGCACCAGCGGCAAACGCCTGTCTCATCTGGTCGACGATATCCTGGACTTCGCCAAGCTGAAGAACCACGGCATGAAATTGAAGCGGGGGCCGGTGGACCTGTACAGCCTGACCGAGGTTGTTCTTGCCCTCAGTCGCCCCTTACTGCGCAACAAATCGGTGGTCCTGGAAAACCTGTTGGACCCGTCCCTTCCCTCGGTATATGCCGATGAGGAACGTCTGCAACAGATTCTCCACAACCTGGTGGGCAATGCGGTCAAATTCACCAATAACGGTTCCGTCAGCGTATCCGCAACCAGGGCCGGCGTGTGGATGGAGATCCAGGTTCGAGATACCGGAATCGGTATTGCCCCCGAGGATTTGGAAAGGGTTTTTCAATCGTTCGAGCAGGCGGAGATCGGGGACAGCCGCGTTTACGGCGGGACCGGCCTGGGGTTGACCATCTGCAAGCAGTTGGTGGAATTACACGGGGGCTCCATCGATGCCCTTTCCACGGTTGGCAAGGGTACCACTATTCGTTTCACCCTACCCATCTGGGCGGGCGAACCCGAGGAAGACTCCTCCATACACCAGATCATGGAACCACTTTTGGAACCGGCCCCGGACCCCGTGGCGCCCGATCTGCCCGCTTCCTCCGCCGCCGGCGCGTATACCATCCTGGTGGTGGACGACGATGCTATCAATCGCCAGGTTCTGCTCAATCACCTTCAGGTCCTGGGTCACTGCGCCATCGAGGCGGCGGACGGTGAGACCGGCTTGGAAATCCTGGAAACCGAACCGATCGATATGGTTTTGCTGGACATCATGATGCCTCGGGTCACGGGTTACGAGATCTGCCGCGAAATACGCCGGAAATTCGCGCCCCAAGAACTGCCGGTGATCTTTCTCAGCGCCCGTAATCGCACCGAGGATCTGACCGCGGGCTTCGAGGCCGGCGGCAACGACTACATCGCCAAACCCATCGCCCGTGGGGAACTGGTGGCCCGTTTAGACCTTCACCTGCATTTACGCGAGGCCAACCGCCGCCTGGAGGAACGCGGTCAGGCCCTGGTCACGCTGAACCAGGAGCAGGAAGTCCTCGACCGCATCGTTCGCCAGATGAATAAGGAACTGTCATTGGAAGGCGTATTGAAGTCGATGCTGGAGTTGGCCGTCAGCCATATTTGCGCTGCCGAGGCCGGCGCATTTTTTCTGTGGAGCGAGGATAACCAAAGGTTCGAGGTCATCGCTTCCACGGGTCATAACCTGGTTTACATGAAACAGTTTTCGTTTTCCCGTGAGGAACTCGCGGTCCGCTACATGAACTCGGAGCAAAACCACTTGGAAGGTGAAACCGTCCGCTTGATCGACAACCTGCCCCCCATCGGCCGCTTGGAAGGCATTCGGCCCGCACGGGCCATGTTATCCATGCCGCTGCACCTGAAAGGGGAACTGGTCGGCTTCCTTGTCCTCGATAATCTGAGCGGTAACACTGAGTTCGGCCGGGCCGACATTCAAATCATGGAACGATTCCGCGAACACGCCATTTCGGCGCTTGCCCGGGCTTCCTATATGGAGCGTATCGAGGAACAGAACGTGAAACTGGTGCGCACCCAAGAACAACTGGTCCTGCAAGACAAGATGGCCTCGCTGGGTACCCTGACGTCCGGTATCGGCCACGAGATCAACAACCCGACCAACTTCGTCAACGGCAGCGCCCAGAACATGCTGACTGACCTGGACAAGTTCAAACGGTTTCTCTTCAGCCTGGCGGGTGACGACGCCGAGCAGGAGGTGTTGGACGAACTGTCCGGTCGCTTACAACCCTTGTACGAACACGTGCAGACCATTCGCGACGGTTCTCATCGAATTGCTTCCATCGTCCGCGACCTGCGCATCTTTTCCAGAAAGGGCAATCAGGACGCCATGCGCGTGGACCTGGTGAGCTGTTTGGAGTCGACACTCAACCTGGTGCGTCCCAACTTCCAGGGCAAGGTAATCTTCGAGGAGGATTACCCGGTCAAACCCATGGTTGCCGGCCGTCAGGGCGAGTTGAATCAGGTATTTATGAACATGACGGTCAATGCCTGTCAGGCCCTTGCGGAGAAGGGAGCCGGACGGCTGATCGTACGCACCCGTACGGAGGATGAAATGTGCGTGGTCCATTTCATCGACGACGGGCCGGGCATATCCCCGGAAGATCAACGTCGGATCTTCGAGCCCTTTTTCACTACCAAGCCGGTCGGCAAAGGCACCGGCTTGGGGCTTTCCATTTCCTTCGGCATCATCGAACAGCACGAGGGGCGCATCGAGCTGGAAAGCGAGCCGGGCAAGGGCGCCCATTTCATGATCTATCTACCCATGGAACCCGACGACCACCATCTGTGAGGTTCCTCAGCAGAGCAGCTACGTCGTTCGCCCAAGCCTTCCGCGGCGCCGGTCACGCTGAGTCCCCCCGCTTTTTCCGAATGTGAAGCTTCTTATCGATTGGAGAAGCTTAGTATCGCGTCGATGACCGTGCCGGCTTGTTCATCGGTCAGGAAGGGATGGATGGGCAGGCTGAGACAGGTCTCGCAGACGGTTCGCGCCACGGGGAAGTCCTCGGTTACGGCGTCGGCGTAGGGCGGTTGCAGAAAGGGCGGTTCCGGGTAGTGGATAATGGTGCCGATACCACGATCGGCCAGGAACGCGGCCAACCGGTCTCTTTGCGGATGACGCACCACGTATTGGTGACGAACGCTCGAAGGGTCAGCCGGAGGCAGTGTCAGCTTTCCCCGGAGGCCGTGATCATACAGTTCAGCTATTTCGCGCCGGCGGTCGTTCCAGGCGTCCAGATGCTTCAGCCCGACGCTTAGGAAGGCGGCCTGGAGTTCGTCCAGGCGCGAGTTGACGCCCGGCTCCAGGTGACGATATTTCTGTTCGGAGCCGTAGTTGCGCAGCCTTCTGATCCTTGCGGCCAGTCGGTCGTCATCGGTGGTGACACAGCCCGCGTCGCCAAGGGCGCCCAGGTTCTTGACCGGATAGAAGCTGAAACCGGCGGCGTCACCCAGGGACCCGACCCGGCGGTCGCCGTAGTAAGCGCCTTGGGCCTGGGCGGCGTCTTCGATCAACTCGAGGCCATGTTCCGTGCAGAGTTCACGCAGGGGCGTCATGGCCGCGGGCAGACCGTAGAGGTGCACCGGCATGACGGCCCTGGCTTTTGCGGTTATGCGCCGGGCCGCCTCCTCCGGGTCCATATTGAAACTATCGGCGCGAACATCCACGCCCACCGGTGTAGCTCTCGTTGCCGAAACCGCCGACCAGGTTGCGAAGAAGGTATGGGCCGGCACCAGCACCTCGTCGCCGGGGCCGATGTCCATGGCCTTCAGGATCAGGAACAGCGCGTCATAACCGGAGCCCACACCGATACAGTGTTTGACGCCGCAATAGGCCGCGTAGGCCCGTTCAAAGGAATCGACCTGCTTGTCCAGGATGAAGCGGCCCGCGTCCATCACCGTCCTGTAAGCCGCATCGTAAGCCTCGCGATGCGCGTCCAGTTGGGCGCGCAGGTCCAGGAAAGGGATCATTTCGACCGATCCACTGCGGCGCGAAACGCTTCGTAGTTGCGGTGGTAATCGGCTTCCGAATAGTAACCGGACGCCATCACCAGGCAGACGGAACACGAGGAAAAGTTGTCGATGGTTCGCCAGACCATATTGGGCAGGTACAGTCCGAAGTTGGAGCGGTTGAGATGAAAGCTTTGCTGGTTGACGCCGTCGTCCAGATGCACGTCGAAGCTGCCTGCCACGGCCACCAGGAACTGGTGCAGGGTCTTGTGGGCGTGGCCGCCGCGCTCCGAACCGCCGGGTACGTCGTAAAGGTAATAGACGCGCTCGATGTCGAAGGGGATGTGGCGGGACTGCTCGATAAAGGTCAGGTTGCCGCGCTGGTCGTGTATGACGGGAAGGTCAATCAGGCGAAATTTTGGTTTCATTAGAGTTCCAGGCGAAAGAATTCGTGAGTTATTGTACCACCCCCGAAGCCGTTTTTGAAACGGTGCAGGCCGTCGTTCAGGTCGCGACCCTGGTTTTCCGTGCTGATGCCGAAGTTGAAATAGCGTTTGCCCGCCATTTGTTCACGCCGGATCAGGGTTTCGAATAACAGATCGAGTGCGCGTCCGCTTCTGCCCTCCGCCGTGGAGGCGATGTACTGGCAATGCGTGGTGACGGGGGTTTTGAACAGCAGGCAGCCCGCGACCACGTCGCCCTCGAACACGGCGCAAGCCAATTCCATTTGCCGCGGGAACGATTGAATCAGGCCCTGAATTTCTTCCAGGCTGTGAACCGGCTTTGCGCCGTGCCGTTCGGCCAGGTTTTCGCCCAAAATATGCCAGAACCGGGGCAGCCGGTCGATGTTTTCGGCGATATCGATATCGGAGCGACCGGCCTTGCGGATGCCGCGACGGCGCATTTGGTGTAGCGGCAGCCGGTTTTGCAAATCGACACAGGCGCTCAGGTCGCGTCGATAACAGACGGCGTCACGGCGAAACAGATGGTAGAGGTCTTCCATGGCGGGCACGCGATGGTAGATATGCGGCACCGCTTTGTAGCACAGTTCCTGGAGCCCGGCTCGGCGATAATGTTTCAGTACGGCGTCGAAGGATTCGGCGAAAGCGTTACCGGTGAGGTTGCCCGCATGTATCAGGCCGCCGTAAGTTGCGCCCGGATGACTGACCACGGTCTGGGGATCAGTCGGATCGAGCGCCGCGGGTAGAACGGCGCACAAATTCTCCCTGGCGTCGTAGATCAACAAGGACCGGTCCTGGAAACGGTCGCCGTGATAAGCCAGGAACTTGCGGGAATGAAGGAAGGTGCCGTTGACGGAGGCATCGACCAGTTCGTCCCAAACGGCAGCATGTTGCGGGGTATAAGCTCTTACCATTGTCATTACGGATCCTCGATGCGGGCGACGCCGAAGCCCGTGGCGCCGAACCCGTTACCATTATAGAAAAGCAGGGCGCCCGCGCCGGTTTCAATTACGGCGGGGAAGCACATCATCTCCGAATCCCAGGCGCCCGGGGTGACATCGGTTTCCAGATCGGCGTCGCGCCGATGCCAGACGCCGTCCCGGTCCCGGTCGGCAAATCCCAGGCGATAGCCCTTGGAGCGGGTACGCACCGAATACCAGAGGCGGAACCCTTTCGCGGTCTGCTGGAGATAGGGCCGGCCGAAACCGTACTCGTCGTCGCTTTGCGGCAGAAGAACCGGCTCGCCGCGGTCGGACCAGGTGTTGCCGTCGGGTGAGGTTTGATGAAAGATGCCGTAGGTGGGCACCTGCTTTCCGTTCACTTCCACCCAATCGCTGCCGGCCACGTACCACATGTGGATGCGCCCGCCCAAATTGGTGACAAAGGGTGCGCTGCGCACGAAACGGCCCTCGTCGGAAGGGCGCAGGATGGGTTCCGGGGACATGCGGTAGAAACGGTCGGGAGTACCCTCGGCCATACCGGCGAAAAGGTGGTAGCGAACCGCCTCATCCCGTCGCCAGCCGAAATAGTAGAGCCGATAGGCGCCCTCATGGTCCAGCACGGAACAGGGCGTCACGCCGTGACCGTCGAAACTGCCTTGCCTGCCCACGTCCAACAAGGGCGTGGCGGATATGTTGACGGGCGTGGTGGGCGCCTCCGGGTCCACATCCACGTAACCCACCCGACCGATACCCGCGCCGTCGCGAAAGGCGAGATAGACGCGAACCAGGTTGCCGCGGCGAACGGGCGTGGGCAGGTAGGCGTGGCTTTGCGCCCAATCGTGAATATGGTCGGCACAAAAGACAGGTCCCAGTTTGTGCAGTCGAACCATTATTCCTCCCGAAAAAACGGCGGTATTCCGGTGCGCACATCGCGCATGCTGACGGGTTTCAGCATGGTCCCGGGTTCCACGTCCCGGGTTACGGTGACGCCGGGTCCGATCCAACAATCGCTGCCCAGGGTCAGATTGTTGGCCAGCGAGGCGTTGACCCCCATGAAAACATAATCGCCTACGGTTACGAATCCCGAGATGACGATATGGGACGCAATAAAACAATGATCGCCGATGGTACTGTGATGGCCGATGTGGTTGCCGCTCCACAAAATGTTGTTGCGGCCCAGCTTACAGAAGGGTTGAATGACATTGTTCTCGAAGATGAAACAGTGCTCGCCCAATTCCACGTTCCGCCAGACGAACGCCTTGGAACTGATATAGGAGGCGGGCGTATAACCCCGAGCCTCGGCCTCATCCAGCAGGCGCGCGCGCAGCCGGTTTTGTTGGGTGTAGGTGGCGGCTACGAAGATCGCATGCTCCTGAGGCGCGAAATGTTCCTCCAAATCCTCGAAGGGCGCCACGGGCAGGCCGCATAGTTGCGTTTCCTTCAGCCATTCCCGCTCCACGGAAAAGCCGACCACCCGATATGGCGAGTCATGGGTGAAGTATTCATAGGCGATTTCGGCAAAGGCGGTGTTGCCGACGATGATCAGGGGTTTGGTCACGATAAGCCTCAGGGTTTGTGAATCAAAATATCCTCGCGCCGATTGGCCATGGGCAGGTTTTCCGCCTGCGGCACCACATAAGCATCGAGGCCCGCGGCCCTGGCTCTTGCCAGCAAGGCAACCACTACCTCGTCATCGATGGAACCGGCCGGCGGATTATCCCCTACATCGGGCGGTTCGTCGGTTTTCATAAAGGCTTTGTGAAAGGCGATGCCGCGTTCCGAACGGAAGAAACGCGCCCGCTTCGACACATTGGGCATGTCCCCGATCAGCAAACACCCGCCCGGACACAAAAGTTCACCCGCACGGTCCAGAAAGCGGTCGCCGTGACCATCGGCAAAAATGTACTGAAAGACGCTGTAGCAAAGCACTACATCCAAACTGCCGGTCAAGGCTTCGAGCGTCAATTCGTCGGACGGAAAATACCCCGGAACCTTTTCCACGTGATCCTCATCCGGCAGCAGGTCCAACATGGCCTTGGAGTCGACCAGGGTCAAGTGATGCCTGTATTGTCGGCAGTGATCGATCAACAGACGCGGCAGGTCGCTACACCCCGGGCCGATATCCAGCACCCGCTTTTCTGTTTCAACCAACGGGGGCAGCTTGCACAGAATATCGGCAAAAATGGCCTCTTCGAATCCCCGGCGATAGCTGTCGGGAAAGCCGATTTTCTGGTACTTGCTGAGGGAATCATCGCCCGCCCGACGTTCGAACTCGCGATAATCCAGTTCGTCATAGGCCCTGTAATCGATATTGCTCATGGTGAACCGCCTGTTGCCTTGATTCTAAACGCAAGCAAACACATCATCAAGTTCTTGGATTGGGGACCGGGGCAAGCGTAACCGAGGGCCGCTCCCGAAAATCTCGAACCACCGGTTTGCCGATCGGGCATCGATCCGCCTTTGAGCCCATGGGCGACACCATTCCCGGGAAGAGGTATTGTTGAAAAAGAAAACACAACATCATGCCCGAGTGCCACGCCGTCGGAGCCGAAAAACGGGGTTCTCTGATCGGAAAAAGGGCGGCTCTGATCAACGAAGGGTCTATCATTCCCGAAAAAGAGTGCTCATGTCGATTTATTTCACAACTTTCGCCCCGGTATCGGCCCTCTCTGAACATGAGCCGGCGACTCGTTTCTCGAGGATACAACTCCGGTTGGCTTTTGATTGAGTCATTTTCTGGGAATGGAACCGGCCGGCCGCCGGCCAGGCGGCACCAATCCCGGGAGAATCGAGCATCAAAGGGCGGATCTTTAGACCTTCCCGGGGAAGAATTGAGTCAATTCAGGGTTGTCAACGGCTCATGTTTGACGGAGCCCTGTCTTTGGTAGCTGGTCTACTTGAATTGAGCGGCGGCAAACACTATATTATAAGTTAGGAAAAAGGTGCCGCTGTTTATTTACATGTTATATCTTTTTCAGTCGAGATTATCGATAAGGTGCCGACGAGGCTTTCCACGGAATTTAGATTAACCAGTCACCACACGTGGGCCTGACCAGATGTTATTTACTTTTTCTCAGGCCGCCTCAACATAAGTATTTCCCTAGTTTATACGCGTATCGACCATGAAACGGAAGGCCCGTCCTCCGGCTTCCATAACGTGACCAAGGATGATGCCATGACATCTTATTATAAGGCCCTTTTCGGGCTCCTTCTGATGGCATCGACGCAATTATTTGCAGATGTCAATTTGACAACCTCCGTCAACCGGGTGTATTACCGGGGTGCTGCCGAGTTCCCCGGCAGCATCGCCATGACGGTGAATCATGAAGATTTTGCCGGCGCCGGCATAGCCACGCCTATCTATATCCGCGTCCGGCTCACCAACAACGCCCTCCTGGCCGATACCCGGGTCGATCTGACCGAGACCGGCGGCGCGGTCAATCGGCCGATTTACCTGGCCATGTCCCTCGACACCGTGGCGACCGCCCTGGAAATGAGGGCGCCTCCGGAAACCGTATCCATCGTGCGCTGGATTGCCGGTGAGACCGATATCTGGCTGAAAGTGCAGACCACGTCCCACGTTTGGATCGGGACCGTCGGCGGCAATGTCCTCTTGGGTCCTTGTGAGGATGCCGTGGTCTCCTGGCAATTCGGGATCGGCGCCCGCCTCAGTGCCGAGATTTACCCCGGCCCCCAATTCGCCAACCTGCCCTTCAACACCCGCAACGCGGCTACCTCGGGGCAGTCCACCGATGCGGCTTCCACCGTGCTGTGTACCGACCTATCCGGTAGTGACGTGACCCTCACCGGCGCATCCTCGCAACTGACCTTCGATATTCAGGCCTACGATCATCAGGCGGCTGTCAATCCGGGCGAATATGTCGGGACGGCCGGCAATACCCTGGACATCGTCTTCTCCGATGATCGGGTCATCGGCCATTCTTTGGATCGTTCCTGTGAGGTTTATGTGGATCAGGAAGCCGCATCGTCCGTGCTGACTGACGGCGACTTCCTAACGTCTACCAATGCCCTGAACCTGACCATGGACTGCATGGAGGGTCCGATGCTGCCCTCCCGGCTCAACAACGCTGCCCGGCTGGAGCTGTGGACCCCCGCGGAATTCGATTACGGGTTCTTCATGGATACCGGGTCGGCCGTTCAACTGAACGATGTGGAACCCGATACCTTGGGCCGCGAACCCTTCGTCAGCCATGGCCGGACCCTGTACCGCCGGGTCATTGTGCCCTGGCATTTCGGCGAGCGGACCCTGGAGAATTTTTTGCTGAATGTCAGCGCGACGCTTACGTGGCACCCGGATGAGCAGCATTTCCCCTCGCTGTATTTGGAATATGCGGTGTACCTGGCCAATCACGATAACCCGTCCGACCAGGAACCCTTTACCGGGTTGGACCACAACCGGCGTTGCCGGCCGTCGCATTTCCCCATCATCTTCGGGGAATGGGATAACCCGTTACCGGTCTCTCGCGGCAAGCGGGAGAAAGGAGGCAGGCCATGAACACCCGGCTGAAACCATGCTTCCTGCTCCTACTCATCGGCGGCGGGTTGCCGATTGCCCTCGCCTCGGGCGTCACCCTGCAAACCGCCCTCGAGGAAATCGCCCCCGGGGACCAGTGTGCCCGGGCCGGCAAACTTGTCTTCACGGTAACCGACGACAGCTTTGCCAATGCCTCGTCCGGCGAGCCCGTCTACCTGCGCTTGAGCCTCACCCTGGGTGCGGTGCTCGGCGAGACCCGCGTGGATTTGGGCAGCGCCGACGGCGCGGTCAACCAACCCATTTACCTGCCCATGATGCTGAACTCGCTGTCCGCCGCGTTGAACCTTGCCGCTCACCCGGAAACCGTGTCCATCGTTCGCTGGGTGCGCGATGAACGCGAGCTGTGGCTGCGCGTGCAAACCGGCAGCGACACCTGGCTTACCGCGGCCGGCGGCGGGGTGCTGTTCGGACCCGACCAGGACGCATCCGTTTCCTGGGTGGTGGGAGACAGTGCGCGGCACAGTTGGGACCGGTACAACGGCCCCTATCTCGATACGCACGCCAACCTGCCCGCGGCCACCCGGCAGGCGACCGCCCTCACCATGGGTGACAGCGTCTCTACCTTGTTGTGCGTCAACCTGACGGACAGTTACATGACCCGTCACGGATTTGACAGTCACCTACGCGTGTACCCCATGGCCTTCAAGGCCGACGCGGACCTGGGCGGCGGCGCGTTTTCCGCGGAACATGCCCGACCCGCCGGGATCACCTTCACCAATGAGTTCCCGGTCGCCCTGGCCGTGGAACGGGACGTATCGATCACCCCGTTTGTCCACCTGCAAGAGGGGAGCGCTACCGAATTCATGCCCGAGGACGCATCGGGCTTCCAAATTGCGGAAAACCGTCTCTCGTTGCAGTTGCGCGAGCCCCAAACCTCCGATGTTCTGCAAACCCCCTTCATCTACGGGTCCGTGATTCGGTTCCGGGTACCCGACGGCGCGCCCTATGGGTTCGTCGCCGAGGAACCGCCGTTGTTAGTCGGGGACAACCCGGGCGCGCCCGAGTTGTTCGACCCCTTCGATAACCGGGACCGGACCCTCTACCGGACCGCCGAAATCAGGTGGGTGGGCGGTGACCTGGACCTACCCACCTTACTGAGCGATGTGGCCCTGTGCCTGCACACGGACGACGATCCCGATGCGCTCGAATTGAGGTATGACGTGCTGTTGGTGAGCGCGGCGACCGGTCATGACGATCCGCCTTTCCACGGCCCGGACCAGTTCCGGCGTTGCCCGCCCGGCGAGGTGGCCGCGATTTCCGGGGCCTGGACCTTGTGTGCCCGGGAACAGCCCCTGTACCTCGTGGAAAACCCGGCCGCTCTTTTCTACGGGTGTATCGGCGACCAGATCACCATCGGCCTGGAACCTTCCCGGTCCGATGTCACCTACCAGTGGCGTCACAACGGGGTCGACATCCCCGGCGCCGACGGCAAGACCCTGGACGTCTACCTGAGCAGTCACGATGATGAGGGTTACTACACATGCCTGGTCACCGGACCCGACAGCGCCGTGGTTTCCAGAGAGGCCCGGTTGAACATCGAGACCTTCAGCTTATTGTTGGACCGTACGGGGATTACCCAGGGCATATTGCCCGTCACCCTTCGCGCTCAGGCCGTTTGCGGCACGCCGCCCTACAGTTTCGAGTGGCGCGATCCAACCACCGGCGCTTTCATCGGCGCCGGCCGCACGCTGACCCTGCCCGGCCTGCTCACGGAAACCACCACCTTCGAAGTGACCCTGACGGATGCTCGCGGTGAGAGGCATCGGGGCCGGGTGGTCGTTATCGCCGGCGGGAACGACGAAATTCTCGATCCCAACGGCGACGGTAAGAACGACCCGGCGGATCTCCTGTTCGTGATCCAAACCTGGCAGGCGTCCAGTCAATTCGATGTGGATGGAGACGGCTTGATCACCATTCTGGATCTGCTCTTCATCAACACCGGGGAAAGGTAAGGAGGCCCGCCATGAGAAACACGATTGTTTGCCTGATTGCCCTCCTCGCATGGCCGCTGTCCGCCCATATCGAGGTGGATGCGTCTTACGAGGATGTCTATGAACTCGGCGCCTCCGAACGGTGCGGGGTGATCACGTTGATTGTCAACGGCAACGACTTCCCCGATGCTTCGACGGAAGCTCGGTTTGTGCGCGTCATGCTGCCCCCGGGCACCCGGTTGGCGACCACCCTGGTCGACCTGACGGGCAGCGGGGCGACGGCGCAACCGATCTATCTGCCCCTATATGTGGAGAACCACGATGACATCCCCGCCGTTGAAATCAACGCCGACCCGGAGGCCGTATCCATCGTCCGCTGGGCGGCCGGCGAGCGCTGCATCTGGTTCCGTATCCAGCAGACCACCGCCGTCTGGCTGGGGTATATGGGTAGTACGGCGCAATTCGCCCCGAGCCGGGACTTAGGGGGGGTATCCTGGAGCATCGGTCTCAGCGCTCGCGAGAGCGAGGATAAGAACCAGGATTCCCAGTACTCCAGCCTGCCGTTTGCCACCAGAGATGTCGCGGCGGCTCTTACCTACAATCTGGATGCGGCCTTGTCTACCCTGCTGTGCCTGGATCTGCGTGACAGCTATTGGGAGGAAGACATACTGTCCTTCCATGCGCAGGCTCTTGGTAACGGGGCCGACTTCCATACCGGTCATTTCGGGGTGGAACCGATGACCCTGCCCACCTTCGATCACTGTCTGCCCATCGCCCGCGCCATGAGCCGTTCGTGTCAGGCGTCCGGGTCCACGGGCGGCGCCATGGGCACCGGGTCGCATCCTTACCGCATGTTCACCTTGAACCTTGCCTGCCTTGACGGCGGCCGGTATTTGGATACGGATTTCCATACCGGCAGCCGGGTTGTCTTCAGCACCGGCGGACGGGGCCGCTATGGGTTCGTACCCGGCAGTGTTTTCTTTTCCGGCGGTTTTCCGGGGGATGTTCTGTTGGAAGACCCCTTCTTCTTTGCCGGTGAAACCCTGTACCGAACCGCCCGTCTGATTTGGACGGGACCGGGAGCGGATGCCGCGAACCTGCACAAGACCATTCGCGTGGGGGTGCGCGCTCCCGCCTTGGACCCGAATATCGTGTTGGGCTGGTCGGTGGGCATGGCTGCCCATCCGGGCGTTCTGGACGATCGCCCGTTCGAACTGCCTGGTCAGGAGATTCGTTGTCCGCCGAAGGCCTTCCCGGTTGAAGGAGGCAGCCTGATCATCCGAGGCGATCCCAACGCCATATTCATCCTGCAACATCCTATTCCCTATACCGGGTCGGCCCCCAATGAGAATCGCGCCGTGATGCGTGTTTCGGCGATCAGCGGATTGCCGCTGAGCTACCAATGGCGCAAGAACGGTACGGACTTGCCCGGCGAAACTGAATCGGTACTGGTCCTGGAAAGGGTCACCCGGGATATGGCGGGTTGGTACGACTGTGTTATCAGCAACGGCGCCGGCCTTCACGAGGTTTCACGGGCCGGCCGCCTTCGCGTTTCATGGTTCCGTCCCTACGTCATTCGGTAAACCGTAACGGCCCGGTCCTTCCCAATAGGACCGGGCTTCCACCAAAAACGACACCCGGGCGCCGCTGTCGGTGGCGATCCGGGGTAGGGCCCGGTAGGGGCTGTTGTAGGTGTGCAATCGACTTAAACCCCCGGATGGACTAGATTGCGCAGGTGTGCAATTGGCCCAAGACGCCGGCTTGACTTGATTGCGCAGGTGCGCAATCGACCCAAGACGCCGGCTTGACTCGATTGCACACGTGTGCAATTGACTCAAGACCGTGGATGGACTCGATTGCGCAGGTGTGCAATCGACCCAAGACCGTGGATTGACTCGATTGCGCAGGTGTGCAATCGACCCAAGACCGTGGATTGACTCGATTGCGCAGGTGTGCAATTTTGTCAAGAAATTGATATATCAGATTGCACACGTCTTTAAGTTGTGTAGATGTTGTTAAGTTGGAGATCTCCCTCGACGAGGTCGATGCTTTGCGCTGACCCGGGCGTCGACGTCGCGGACGCTTCACTTGACCCTCCTTTCCTCACTGGGCTAAAATGAATCGGTCTCGTAATCAGTGCAGCGAATGAGGGTTTTCTTGGCTCAAGCAACCAAACCAGAAGCAAAAACGGTGGACCTCCAAGAGCTGGAGGAGCAGTTCAAGGAATTTTTGTACGCCGGTAAGGGCAAGGTAACCAACGAACGTCTCGCCCTACTGCGAGCCCTTTATAACAACGACGGCCATTTCTCCGTGGATCAGCTTATTGAACTGACGCTTGAGGAAGGCCTGAAGGTCTCGCGCGCAACGGTTTATCGCACCTTGGACCTGCTGGTTCAGTCCGGCTTGGTTCGCAAGCTCTCCTTTGAAAACCAGGACACCTGCTACGAAAGCGCCCTCAACTCCGGGCACCACGATCATATCGTTTGTGTGGATTGTCATCACATCATCGAATTCTTCAACCCCGAGTTGGAAGCCATTCAGGACGACATCTTAAAACAGCACCAGTTGAAACCCGTCAAACATGTCCATCAATTGTACGGCACCTGTATGGTGGAAGATTGCCCCAGGAAGAAGTCCGACACCGGAAAGAATCGATGACGAGCACTCCGCGTCAACGCCTTACACAACTATTAAATTCAACCGGTTAGCAGACACCTATGACAAATTCGGACTTCCCCTATGAAATTATCGAGGAATATATCCGCGGGGGATGCTCGGTCATTTACAAGATCAAGCAGCGCGAGGACCTTCTCTCCGAGGACAACACCGAGTACGTCCTGAAGACCATGTCGGTCATGGATAACGACCCTCAGAGCGTTCAGCGCTTCTATATGGAATACGAGTTCCTGCGCGCCTACCCGCATCCCAACCTGGTGCAGGTGCGCGAGTATTATCACGACTGGCACGGTCGACCGGCCTATGTGATGGAGTGGGTGGAAGGCGACACCTGGCTGTCCTACTGGCACGAGCGCCCGGTCCTGGAAGACCCGCGCGCCTTCCTCCACATCTTCGGTCAGCTCTGCGAGGTGATCGATTACATCCACAAGCACCAGATCATTCACCGCGACCTGAAACCACAGAACGTCCTCATTTCCAAGCAGGACGTGCTCAAGCTGATCGATTTCGGCATCATGAAGGTAGCCGACCTCACCCTTTACACCCATCGCAACACCTTCATGGGCAGCGCCTACTACGTGGCGCCGGAGGGCATTTCCGGCGAAACGGTAACCAACACGGCCGATATCTTTTCGCTGGGCGTCATGCTCTACGACCTTTTCACCGGCATGAAACCCTTTCAGGGCCACACCCTGGGCGAGACCATCTACCAGCGCCTGGCCAAGAAACCGCAGCCGCCCAGCCAGATTGCCGATCTACCCAAGGAGATCGACGACATCATCCTGAAAATGATGGAGCGCGATCCCCACCAGCGCCAGCCCAATTGCAAGAAAGTCTTCGAGCAGATGGAAGCCGTCTTCGGCAAGTTCGAGCCCGCCTCGGTCGGTGAGCAGCCCGAAATCGATATCCTTACCAAGGGCCCGCTGTTGCACGCGCCCTTCATCAACGCCGCCGAGTCCTTCCTGCGCGACAAAAATGTCATCTATATCTGCGGCGAGGAGGGTTCGGGCAAAACCACCATCGTGGAAAACATGACGCCGCGCTTCATCGCTCAAAATGTTCTGCGCCTGGAATGTCGCCAGGGCACTACGGAACTGGAGTTCATGGAGGTCATCCTGCGGCATCTGAGCGTGCGCACCTCGGTGAACCGCGAGATGGGCCGTTGGAAAGAGATTCTGGCAAGCGCGCTTCCCGGCCTGTTGTGGTCAGTAGGCACTGAACAACAATCCCTGAACCCGGGCATGATCATGACCGCTTTCACCAAGGTGATGGAAGCCATCAATAAACCGGCCGTTATCATTATCGAGAACCTCCAGGAAGCCTCGCCTTCCGTGTTGCGCTTTATCAACGACCTGGCCCAAATGGTCGCCTCGCGGGTCAACCCGCATCTCTACCTCTGCGTGACGTCCGTCAAACCGGTGCCGGCGTTCTGGGTTTTGGGCGAACCCTTCAGCGTCAACTTCCCCGATGTTCTCAACCTTTCCGAATACCTGACGAGTCAGTTCGGCGGTTGTCGCATCCCCTTGGAGTTGACCGAGTCCCTGGCTGAAATCTCGGGCAGCAACGTGGGCAAGTTCCTGCGCCTGGTGCAGAATTTCAAGGACTCCGGCCGCTTATACATTCAGGACGGCGTGCTGTGCATGGCCCACGGCAGCACCGGACCCGCGATTTCACCCGAGGAGAGCCTGACCACCATTCCCTCCGAACTCAGCCGGTTCAGCAAGAAGGAAATCACGGTCCTCGAATGGATCGCACTTTGTCCCGACGGCATCAACATGGCCATCCTCAAAATTGTCACCAGGGAAGATCTGGCTTTGCTGGGCGCCACTATCGACAAGGCCGGGGTCGCCGACCTGCTGGAGTTCCAGTCCAGCGTGACCGAGGGATTCCGTTGGCGTAACGAACCCGTACGCCAGTTCCTGGTATCCTCCCAGGCTCACGAGGAGAAGCTGAAACGCTACCTTATGCTGGCCAAAAACATCGAAACCGAATCGGCGCAGTACCTGCCCTATTCACCGCCCTTGTGGCTGATTCTCTGCCGCCTGTATCAACAGGCCGGCAATGACGCCTCAGCGGCCGACTACGCCTTTCGCTACGCCCGCTACTGTGCCCAGACCGCCAATTACGAGCCCATCCGCGCCCTGCTCAGCCAGTTTGTGCCCCTACCCGACTTCCGCGACAACCAGGAGTTCTGGTGCATGTTGGCTCTGGCCAATACCTCCTCCGACCCCGGCAAGGCGTTGTACTTTGCCAAGAAGGCCCTGAAGATCGGAGAAAACACCGAGGTCTTGACCCTGTTGGCGATTCTGGAATACGCCGGCGGTAACCCGGCGCGCACCCGCGTCTACGTGCACAAGGCCTTCAGCCGCGGTCGCATGGAAACCCTGGACATTCAATACGCGTCGCAGTTGATGCCCATCCTCATGGCGCTCGGGGAGGTCAAAAACGCGCGTAAGCTTTTGGACATCCTGCACAAGAAGCTGAAAGGCCGCGACGACCTGTTTGCCACGAACACCCTGGTAATGGCCGCCCTGCAATTCGCCCAGACCAAGCCCAAACAGGTTCTCCAGGTGGTGGGCGGTCTGAAGCAGGAACTGTTGCCCGAGACCCGGCTTTCCCTGAATCATTTCGTCTGCCGCGCCCATATGCAACTGTTTGAATACGACAAAGCGGTATCGGTTTTGAAATTCCTGGACCTGGACGCTTCCAAGGACCCCGATTTCTATAAAGAGTGGCTGTTCCTGCAACTCTGGTTCGGAAAAACCATCGAGGTCAAGCATCTCTGCTCCGGCTGGCGCAGCCATTCTTCCGACTCGGAGGCCATGTCCCGCCTGGAACCGCTCATTCAACTGATCACCGAGATTCTGGTGGGCGACCCCAATATTTACAACTACGAGCACCTGAATGCGGCGATCAATCAATCGGGGGTCGAACGTTCCTCCTGGCTGGGTCTGGTCTATTCCCTTCTGGATTTCGAACTGGTGCCCGCCGAGTTGTTGAAAGCGCTGATCGAAACCATGGATGCCGCCTCCGAACCCCTGGTGCGCCATCACCTGCCCCGTCTGCGCATCCAACTGGCCGTCAAACAGAACCAGATTTCCGATATCGACAACCTGTTGCGAAAGGCCCTGGTTTACAGCTCCGACCACGGCCTGATTACCGAGCAACTGCGTCTCTATGCCCTTTGGGATTACGCCCGACACAAAGGTTGGAGTAGAGAACAACTGGATTTCACCTTCCCCTCCGCCCTGGCCAATCAGCCGTTGACCCAACAGTTCCTGCTGCGCCAATACCGGTCCAAGGGCCATTGAGAAAAGGGCGCCGCTGCCGACAATCCAAAATAGGTTCGGTCGGTGGAGACTACTTGCCACCGTGCGAATCTTCAATAATAATGGGACATCAGCCTAAGAACGGGCTCTTCAGGAGGGCAGCCGGTCGATGGACTTCACCCGCGATTATTGGGTCAAAGGAGCAGCAGGCGGACTATGCGGCGGCATTTTGTTTACCGCATCCTACTTTGCCCTGGCTTCCAGGGTTCAAGACGATTCCGCCTTGTACAGCGGCATCTGGGTATCGCTGACGGTGCTCGCCGGCGCCGGCCTGGGCGCCTGGATCGGTCGCTGTCGCGATCGCCTCATCGCGCTGGAAAAACAGATGGAACAGCAGGATACGGAGTCCAAGGCCGCTTTGGAAAGGCTGGAGGTGGAACACGAACGCGCGCTCTCCCATAATCGCATGGTGGAACTCGATTTCGAAAAAACCAAACGACTGCTGATCGAACGCGAGATGCGCCTGAAAAACGCCAATCAACAGTTGGAGTACGAACTGCGCCGCTCGCGTCAACACGAGAGCGTCCTGGCCGAGAACCAGGAAGCCCTGCGCAAGGCCCAAAGCGAATTGATCCAGCGCACGCGCCAGTTCGAGCGCATCCAGCGGGAAATGGAACACCAGATTCGCGAGCGCATCACTACCGAGGAACAGCTTTTGGAAAGCCAGACCCGCCTGAAACTGGTCAACAGCTTGTCCGTCGGCCTGGCTTCGGGCACGCCTCCCGATGAGGTGGTGCTGGCCGCCATCAAGGAAATCAAGCGTTCCTTCAAGCGTATGCGCGTCTACTTCGCCGGCATCTCCAATGAACATATTCTTACCGTCAACCACACCACCCAGGTTCAGGGCCTGGGCGAGTTCCTCAAAATCCCCATCGATCTGAACGACGCCCCGGAGTACCGCGAAATGCTGAAGCGCGGCGAACCCGTTGTCGTGGAGGACATCTCTATCGATCAGATGATCCGGCCCCTGCTGCCCCATTACGTCACCAGGGGCACCAGCGGGTTGTTGGAAGTACCCATCCGCATGGGCGGGCGCTTGATCGGGCTGTTGGGGCTGGGTAGTTACGAGCCGCGCAAGTGGACCGAACACGAAATTGCTTCCATCTCCGAAATTGCGCAATACCTCAGCCTGGCATTGAAGGACGCCGAGATCGAATTGGAACGGCAACGCAACGCTCAGGCACTGTTGCAAGCCAAAGAGCAGGCCGAGGCCGCCACGCGTTCCAAGTCGGATTTCCTGGCCACCATGAGCCACGAGATCCGTACGCCGCTGAACGGCATCATCGGCATGACCACCCTGGTCCTGGAAACCAAGCTCACCAGCGAACAGCGCGAATACTGCGAGATCGTGCGCAACTCCGGCGAAATTCTGCTGGCCCTGATCAACGACATTTTAGATTTCTCCAAGATTGAAGCCGGCAAGCTGGAATTGGAAAATATCGAATTCGAACTGCGCAACGTGCTGGAAGATGCGGGTGAAATGCTGGCTGTCAAGGCCCAGGAGAAAGATCTGGAATTGATCATCGACCTGGACCGCGACGTGCCGCCTCGCGTGATCGGCGATCCGGCGCGTCTAAGCCAGGTGATTATCAACTTGATGACCAACGCCATCAAATTCACCCAGGTCGGTCAGGTGACGACGCACTGCTCGGTGCTCAACAGCGCAAACAACCGCTTGGAACTGCAATTCAGCGTGACCGATACCGGCATCGGCATTCCCAGGGAAGGCCTGGCCGGGTTGTTCGAATCGTTTACCCAGGTAGATGCCTCGACAACGCGGAAGTTCGGCGGGACCGGCCTGGGCCTGGCCATTTCCAAGAGTCTGTCCGAAATGATGGGCGGGCGTATCTGGGTCGAAAGTGAGGAGGGCAAAGGCTCCACTTTCTCCTTCTCCATCGAGGTAATCGCGGCCGGCAGCGCCGCGGGTATCATGGACCCCGACCTCACCGGCCGAACCGTGTTCGTGATCGAAAGCAACGAAACCGCGCGCAAAGTGATCACCGGCGCCGTCGAGTTACTGGGTCCTCGTGTTCTCTCCGCGGCCGATTTCGATCACGGCATGGGGAAAATAGGCGAAGAAGTACTGCAAGGACGTCGCATTGACGTCTTGTTATTGGATACCGCCGCCTATCGACCGGACCTGTTGGAGCAACTCCGCGAACTGTTGCCGGAAGCGGCCTTCATTCTACTTTTGTCGCTCAATCAGAAGGCGGGGGCGCGCAAAGAGGGCGTGGACGGCATCATTACCAAACCGGTCAAGTTGAAGAGCATGCGCCGGGCGCTACGCTCGGCCGTGGGCGCCGAATCCGAGCAGGAAGCCCACGAGGCCGAAAATATTGCGGCAGCCGCCTTACATGGCCGCGTGTTGTTGGTAGACGATCACGCGGTCAACCGACGCCTGGGCGAACTGCTGCTGAAGAAAGTCGGCCTGAACTGCGATATGGCGGTTGACGGTCGCGAGGCGGTGGCGGCGGTTGAGAACGCGGAGTACGACGTGGTGCTGATGGACTGCCGCATGCCGGAAATGGACGGTTTCGAGGCCACGCGACAAATCCGCCGCACCGAGGGCAGCGATCAACACCTGCCCATCGTAGCCCTGACCGCAAGTGCTACCCTGGATGACCGTGAGGCCTGCCTGGCCGCCGGTATGGATGACTTCCTCTCGAAACCCTTGGACGCCAATAAACTCTACGAGGTGCTGGGCAAGTTCATCGGCGTGGTGGCGCCCGAGGAGACCGAGACCAACAATGACCACGAGGAACTGGTGGAAATCTGGCGCTTGCGCGATCTCACCGGCAACGACCCCGAACTGATGTTCGAGATGATCCAACTGTTCCTGGTCGAAACCGAACGCGGCATCCGTGCCTGCAAGGAAGCCCTGGACAATCATGACGCCGACAGCATGCGCGCCGCCGCACACGGCGTAAAGGGCGCGGGCGCCAACATGGGGATTCCGCGCATGCAAGAGGCGGCGGCGGTCTTGGAAGAACTGGCCGAAAAGGGTAATATGGAGGACGCGGGTGCTTCTTTCGCCACGCTTTCCAATCTTTTCTCTCACGCTCAATCCTTCTTGGAAGGCGTCGTTGCCGAATTACAGATCTAAGCGTAGGCGCATCCGGCATTGTTTTCTTCCCGATACCGGACGGGTCCCACTACATCTTGCGGCGGTTTCATGAGCAAAAAAGTTATGATTGTCGACGACTCGAAATTCTCGCGCACCCTGATGCAAGTCCCCATGGTGCGGCTGGGTTTTACGGTTGTACCGGCCTCGGATCCCAGGGAAGCTCTCGACATCCTGGAATCGTACACACCGGACCTGATCATTTCGGACTTGAAAATGCCTACGCTGATGGACGGCCTGGGTTTTCTCAGGCAATTGGGCCTGGAAAAACCGGACATCCCCGTATTGGTGTACACGGCCGACCCGGACCCGGCGAACACGGTGGGCGAAACGGGTTTGAAGAAGATCCGTTTTCTACAGAAACCCATCACGCCGGATGCCCTCGAGTGGGAGATCCTGGAGACGCTCTCCTAAGACTCGCGATCGGCAATTTCCTCTCCGGGCACATCGGCGCCGGCGGCCAGACGAATCAATTCGAAAAGACCGTAACCCAGGAGCATGGCTCCGATGCCGGCTATGGTACCTAATTTACCCATCCAGGTGACGGGCCAGATGAACGCCTTCCAGCCGAATTCCGCCATGTCCAGAAACCGATCCACAAAGAGGAACTGAATCAAGCTTCCCATATCGAAGGAAAAGTCCGACAGGTCAAGGGAGATCTCTTGTAATTCCATGCGGGCCAGATAGATCAAGGCTACCAGACCGTAATAGCCGCCCCCGTGGTTGTTCCAGATCGACATAAAACGCTTCCTGGCAGCGCCTCGCCAGGTGTCGAGGGTATAGGGCTTCCATTTCTGTTGAAGGTATTCGATCACCCAGGTGGCCAACAGGGACGGCCCCAAAACGGTAATCCCCAGATCCACCAGGGCATCCAAACGATCGTCCATACCGGTAAACAATCTAAAACCCAGCATACCTCCGCCGATAGCCAGGTTTTGGCGGCAATCCTTCCACATTTGTTGACGCGACTTGGCGCCTTCGAGCGGGGGCGGCGGTTCCCCTTCAGGAACGGGAGGAGGCGGCGGGGGTTGCGTTGCCTCCGGCGGTAACGGGGGAATTTCAGCGGATTTATCTTCCGACCGGGGTTTCTGATCCAAAACATCGCTCCTGTATAGAGCCTAACATGAAACCGGCCGCGGGCCGGACGTGGAGTTTACCGTTTATCGTCCGTTAAATAGTACTAAACCCAACCGGTCTTCATGCCGTATCAGGCTCGATGAACGTCTATAATGTAATAGGACGGCTCAAATGCAAGGAGGATATCTTGCGGAATTCAATAGGCCTGGCCGCGGCTTTTTTCGGGCTGCTGCAAGCCCCCTGGCTATTGGCGGCGGATACTGCCGAGGCAACCAGGGGATATAAAAACTACGCCGCGGTAGAGGCGCAACTGCAAACCTATGCCGCGGACCACGGCAAAATCGTCAAGTTGGAAGAGATCGGCAAGTCTGCCGGCGGCAAGTCGATTTGGATGATGACCGTAACCGGCGAAGGGTCGGTGCCTGCCGCCGAACGACCCGCGCTGTTCGTCGGCGCCAACATGGCCGGCTATCACAATGCCGGAACCGAGGCCGCGCTGAAATTTGCCGATTACGTGCTGACCTCGGACGAGGCTGCCGAAATGCGTGCCGGTCGCGTCGTTTATATCGCGCCGGTGCTCAATCCCGATGCCCATGATCGCTTCTTCGCCAATCCCCGCCGTTTGCAGGGCGGTCACGCAACCAAGATCGACCGCGACCTGGACGGCTTCTTCGGCGAGGACAACCATGATGACCTGAACGGCGACGGCATGATCACCAAAATGCGCATCGAAGATCCCATGGGCAAAATGATCCCCGACGAGGATAACCCCCCGGCCATGCGGAGCGCCGACGCTTCCAAGGGCGAGGTCGGTCAGTACAAGGTCATGGACGAAGGCGACGATAACGACGGCGACGGCGCCTACAACGAGGACGCTGCCGCGGGCGCAAGTCCCGATAAGAATTTCGCCCACGCCTTCCAGTACGGCAATCGCGACGCCGGCCTGTGGGCCGGATACCTGCCCGAAAGCAAGGCCGTCATGGATTTCCTGCTGGCCAAACGCCACATCGCCGCGGCCGTGGTCTTCGGACCCGCCAACAACTTCCTCAGTACGCCTCGTAGCGTGGGCGGCGGCGCCGATCCCGGCAGCATGAAGTACAGCGTGCCGACCGAGCCCGCCCGTGAATTGGGCCTGGACCCCGAACAAAAATACACCCTGGACGAAATCTGGGAACGCGCCAAGACTCATCCCCAGGTGGTGCAAAACAACCTGACCAAGGACGACGTAGCACAATTCCTGGGCGTCGGCCCCGCCACCAAACCCACCAACGACGACATGGCAATGATCAAACACTTCGCCGAGAAATACAAAAAGAACCTGGAAGAAGCCGGCCTGGACAAGGAACGCTCCGGTCGCCAGTATGGCAAGGGGGGCTTCACGCCCTGGCTCTATTTCCAGTACGGCGCTTTCGCGGTGGAATTGGATGTTTGGGGCATTCCCAAACCGCCCAAGAAGGATGACGAGAAAAAAGAAGAAAAGCTGACCGTGGACACCTTGGAAAAGATGACGCCCGATCAGTTCCTGGCTTTGGGCAAGGAAAAGATCGCGGCCTTCCTCAAGGAAAACAAGGTGCCGGAACAGTACAATGCCGACGTGGTCATGCAGGCGGTCAAAGGCGGCCAGATGAACCCCAAGGCCATGGCCGGTATGTTGCGCCAAATGGGTGGCGGCGGTGACGCGGCCGAGGATGGCGACAAGAAGAGCGGTAGTAACGACACCCTGCTGTTCGTCAACGAGCACGCACCCTGGGCCGTGGTTCAGCCTCAAGAGGTCACCCTGAAGGACGGGCGCAAGGCCGAGGTCTTCGGCGTCGATCCCTTCATTCGTTACAACCCGCCCTATAGTCACCTGGAAAAATGTTTCGGGGCGCACAACAAGACCATCAACCAGATCAGCGAAGCCCTGGCTCGCGTGGAACTAATCGACGTCACCGTCGAGGAAATGAGCAAGACCATCTGGCGCGTCAAGGCGGTCGCGACCAACAGCGGTCACATGGCCAGTCACACGGGCATGGCCAAAAAAGCCAGGACCCACCTGCCGGTACGCCTGGGCCTGAAATTGAGCGACGGCCTGACCAGGCTGCACGGCCCCAAATGGGTAACGTCCGATCAACTGAACGGCAAGAGCGGTCGCATGCACGGCGAGTGGATTCTCCAGGGCAAGAAAGGCGCTGCCGTTACGGTTCACCTGTTCAGCGATCAGGCGGGTAACGACAGCCGCGACATTAAGTTGGAAGCAAAGGGAGGCCGGTAATGAAGGCGAAAACATCTATCCTGCCGGTTCTGCCGGTGCTGATCTGTTTCATATTGACGGCCGGAACGCCTTTGAAGCCCAAGGTCACTCCGCCCGACCCGCACTTCAATCGCCTCAATCACAATACGGTGATCTACGATGCGCTGAAGGGCTACAATGCAGCCTATCCCGACTGGACCAAACTGGAGTCCCTGGGCAAAACCCTGGGCGGCGGCGACACCTGGCTGCTCACCATCAACAACCCCGCCACCGGTAAGCCGGACGACAAGCCGGCCTTCTACATCGACGGCGCCATTCACGCCAACGAGGCCCAGAGCGCCGATACCGTTCTCTACATCATCGACTTCCTGTTCAAGAACTACGGCAAGCTGCCCAAGATCACCGAAACCATGGATCGGGCCGTGTTCTACATCATACCCATCGTCAGTCCCGATTCACGGGTCAAATGGTTCGACGAACCGGCTACGCCTCACTATCCGCGTACGGTGCAGATCGCGATCGACGACGACCGTGACGGCGCACTGGATGAAGACGGTTTCGACGACCTGAACGGTGACGGCGAAATCACCATGATGCGCAAAAAGGTGCCCCTGGGTCAGGGGAACATGAAGCTGCATCCCAAGGATTCGCGCCTGCTGGTACCGTTGGAGCCCCATGAACTGGGCGATTACATCATGATCGGCACCGAGGGCATCGACAACGACGGCGACGGACGCCTCAACGAGGACACCGTGGGTTATATCGACCCCAACCGTACCTGGGGGTATAACTGGCAGCCGCGTTACGTGCAGGCCGGAGCGCCGCAGTATCCGCTGCAAATCCCGGAAACGCGCAACATCGCCATGTGGGCGGCACAACGACCCAATATCGCGGCGATCCAGAGTTTCCACAACTACGGTCGCATGATTCTGCGCGGACCGGGTTCCAAGGACGAAAAACCCTTTCCGACGGAAGACATCCAGGTGTTGGACTTCTTCGGTAAAGAGGGCGAGAAGATGATGCCGGGATACAACTACTACATATCCTGGAAGGATCTCTACACCGTCTACGGCGGCACCACCGAGCACTTCTACGGCATCCACGGCGCGCTCAGCTTCACCAACGAGTTGAACGGCACCGAGCAGGACTTCGACAAGGACGGCAAGGTCAGCCCGGAAGAGAAGATGAAGTTCAACGACCAGTTGACCATGGGCCGCATGTTCGTGGATTGGAAACCCTACAAACACCCCACCTACGGCGATATCGAGATCGGCGGTTACCGGCACGACACCGAGCGTCCGCCCGAGGGCTGGCGCTTGGAAGAGGATTGTCACCGTAACTGTGCTTTCGTGATGCTGCACGCCTACCACCTGCCCAAGTTGGAATTCGCCGGCGCGGATGTGGAGAAACTGGACGGCAACCTGTACAAGATCTACGTTTCGGTGCGCAACTCGCGGGCCATGCACTCGCGCAGCTACAAGGCGCGGCGCGAGAAGTTGACCCGACCCGATATTGCAACTCTAAGCGGCGGCAAGGTGCTGGCCTCCGGCGTGGTTAACAACCGCTTCACCAACAACATCAAAATGCAAAAGCACCGCCCTGAGCGCTTGATGGTCGAGGGCGTGGACGGTCGTAGCGTTCGCATGCTGTACTTCCTGGTGGAAGGTAAGGGCGACCTGAAATTCAACTACGACAGTCAACACGGCGGCAAACTGCAAGGCGCGGTAACCCTGCGTTAAGCGATTTTGTAACGGCGCTCGCACCGGCGGGCGCCGTTAACCGGCCGTGTACAATGCCCACGTGGTGTGAACTGAATAATCGTTATGCCCATTCTCGGCGCATGCAGTTACCCAGGTAGCGGGTTTTTCCGCCTCCACTGTGAAGGTCTTCCAGGATGGCGTCGTTGACGGCCGGGTACAGCTTTACTTCATAAAGGCTGTGTACGTCCAGCCACAAGCTTTCCACGGCCGAGGTCTGCGTGTTGTCCAAGATCGGTTCTCCGTCCAGAATACGGCCGTCGAAGACTACATGGACGGTTTGTTTGATCTTTCCCCTTTCCATCATATCGCCCACGTAACGCATGTCGCCCACTTCAACGGCCAGACCCAGTTCCTCCTTTAACTCCCGGGTGACCGAATCGGCCAGGGACTCGCCTTCTTTTACACCGCCGCCCGGTAGGGCGTAGATTCGGCCGTTGGGATAGTCATAAGCCAGGACCAGGATCTTGTTATCTTTTTGGATCAGGGCGCATCCACGTACTCTCATCGATCAACCTCCACCCATCAATTGAGGATCGTTCATAACACAGATGAAGTGCAGCTTGCTGCCCTTTTTTTCATTTTTCCAATAGGCGCGCGCCTGAATGCTGTCGGCAATATCGGCAACCCAAACGTCGTGACCCACTCTGGATGCGGCGGTTCGGGTGTTGGGTGCGAAATCTTCCGTGCTGTAATCGGCCAGGTGTTGTCGATGAAAGGTAGGACCCTCTATGGCCACCGCAAACACCAGATCGTCCTCGCCGACCAGGTAGGTGTAGTAATTGGAGCCGTTGGTCTGGTAGCGCAAGACACGCTGGACCCGAGTGGCGAAGAACTGTTGCCACCAGGCACGCTCCAATTTTTTGGCATCCTCGGGTTCCAGATCTTTGCGGCGGGCAAAGATGTCAAAGTCGGTCGCCCTGTACCTGCGGATTTGGGCGCTGGTGAAATTGAGGCCCACGGTCAGCGCCTCCTGGACCAAATCGTTGAAGGGTGGGATCTCGGAACGACGCATGCGTTTGTGGAGTTCGGAACTCTCCACAAATTTTTCTGTAATGGAGTCCTTCGGGATGTCGATAGCGCCCTTCTTGAGGAAATAGCCGAAGGTGCCGAGCAGGATGATCACGCCGGCCAGCACCCCGGATGCGATGAGTGAACGGCCCTTTTTGGGTTTGGCGGGAGGCTGCGGTCGGCGAGGTTCTCTCTCGGGGACATCCGACGGGGCGGCCGTGCGGCTTTTTGCGGCAGCGGGTTTTGGGGCTGCCGGTTTTGCAGCCTGTGCCTGCTTGGGCGCTGCCGGCTCTGCTTTCAATTCGGGCAAAAGGTCGGTAACGGGGATCGGGTCTTCGTCGCCCTTGCGCACCTTGTCGCCGGCTTTCAGCTTGCCGTCGGCAACCAGAGCGCGAAGGTGGGAAAACGGATAAGGTCCGAATTCGCGCGTCGTGGTAACCACCAACCACTCACGCGCTTCCTTCGTTGTTTCCGCGGATTTGGTTGCGGGCGGGTCGACGGATTTCTTTTTGGGCTCCGGCGCATCGGCCCGGTCCAGGTTTTCCCAGACGGCAGACAGGGGTTGGGCGCCCTTCCCGCTCTTGTCCGCGGCGACCAGGGTATCGTCGTTGATTTTGCCCGCCTCTTTGAAGCCACGTACTTTATCCGCTGTGAATGGACCGTAAAACTTGCCTTTTTTTTGCAGGTACCAGCCGTTTTTTGCCATGATCTTCCCCATCTCGGCAGCACTTGGCCCGGTATGATCTTATTGGTATTATAGAAGATCCATTTAGGTATCGGGGTAAAAGAAACATCTGCCGATAAAAAAAATGAAAAATGGCTAAACCGTCCCACCGCGGGTTGCGTTCCAGATTGCGTGAACGGTTAGAAATTGAGGAGGACCTTCAATGAAGCATATCAAACAATTTGCCATCCTGTTAGTCATCGCAACAACTGCTTTTACAGCGGTTGCCCAAGACGATCCCGCCGGTAACTACATGGTCAACATGGAGTTCAGCCAAGCGAGCGGCGAGGAGATGAGTCTTTCCCTGCCGTTGAGCATGCTCAAGACTTTCGAACCCCAGATTCAAGAGATGCTGAGAGACATCGAAATCAACGACAAGGACGTGAACTTCCGTGAACTGTGGGAAGCCGTGAAAGAAGCCGGCCCCAACGACTACGTTGAAGTAAACAGCGAAGACGCCGACATCAAGGTATCCACGACCACCCATCACCTGGTAGTTAAGGTACACGAAAAACGGGAAAACAAAAAGATCGACGTTACCCTTCCCCTGGCTTTGATCGAAGCCTTCCTGGGTGAAGGCGGTTTCGACTACACCGCCGTGGTAGAAGCCCTGATCGATATTGAAGGCGACCTGCTGACCATCCAAAGCGACGACGACGAAATCAACGGCCGCATCTGGATCACCAGGTGATAAGCTGCAAGCTTCATGCTTCAAGCTTCAAGTAGCTTGTTTGGCAGGTGAAGCTGACCCCCCGATTTTTCTGAGAGGTTGAGGAACCCCGCTTTCTCGTTAGAGGTAGCGGGGTTTCGTTTTTACAAGCTGCAAGCCTCATGCTTCAAGCTTCAAGTAGCTTGTTTGGCAGGTGAAGCTGACCCCCCGATGGTTCTGAGAGGTTGAGGAACCCCGCTTTCTCGTTAGAGATTGCGGGGTTTCATTTTTTGGTAAGCGGGACACGCCGGGGAAAAAACCGCGACCGTGACCAAAATACCTCAGTCTCCGTGGGAGAACGATTCCACCCGTAACGGTCGCGGCTCTCTGATTCGAGCGTAGCACGCCTCGAAATGAGATTTTAAATCCGGTCCATGGATCGGCTTCGTCGGGAGCCTGAAAAATGCCCGCGGGGTTCCGACCGTGCCGGAAACGCCACCCCTAGGGCCCAGGCTTTTTAAAGCCGGCTATTAATCAATTGAGCCGGATGACATACATCGATAGATCCACAAATGTGGCTTGGGAAAGCCAGTGTAATACATAGATGGAGTGAACTGTGTTGACATTACTGTCTGAATTAGACTAGAGGATTGAGTTGTATCAGTCAAGAGTATTTACAAAACAAATCCTTTACAGAAAATTAACCGCGTAGACCTTTTCCAACCTGCAGTTGTTTATCGAGCCTTGCCCGTTGCATCATTCCGGTGAAGAAATGTTCATTTATCCTTGCGACAAAATGGGTGCGGGGTTAGGATAGCGGCAGCAAGGAGGGGTCAATGGTCCGATGTCAACCCCTTGTTTTTAGAAAAGTTTATCTCCCATATCGGAGGCGCCGATGACGAACCTGCTGGCCGCCCGGCTGCAGATGGCCGGTTCGCTTGGTTTCCACATTATTTTTGCCGTTGTGGGCATGGCTATGCCCTTGTTGATGGTGCTGGCCGAAATGCGTTGGCGCAAAACCGGTGACCCGCTTTATCGCGAGCTGGCGCAACGCTGGGCCAAGGGCACCGCCATCCTGTTCGCCGTGGGTGCGGTTTCCGGCACCGTGCTCTCTTTCGAGTTGGGTTTGCTCTGGCCCAACTTCATGGCATTTGCCGGTCCCGTCATCGGTCTGCCCTTTGCCTTGGAGGGCTTTGCCTTTTTTCTGGAGGCTATCTTCCTGGGCATCTATCTTTACGGGTGGGAAAAGGTCTCGGCGCGCATGCACCTTTTCGCCGGCGTTATGGTTGCCGTCACCGGAACCCTGTCCGGGGTTTTCGTTACCACGGTCAACGCCTGGATGAACACCCCGCGCGGTTTCGAGGTCGTCGACGGCATGCCCGTCAATATCGAACCCCTGGTTGCCATGACCAGCCCGGCCGCCCTGACTCAGTGCACCCACGTGGTCATCTCCGCCTGGCAAAGTGTTTCCTGGGCGGTGGTTGCTATTCACGCGTTTATCCTGTTGCGCAGACCCACCCATCATTTCCATCGCCGCGCCCTGAGTATTGCCCTGCCGGTAGCCGTGATCACCGCTTTGATCCAACCTCTGGCCGGGGATTTCAGCGCCAAGATGGTCGCCAAATACGAACCCGTCAAGCTGGCTGCCATGGAAGGCCAGTGGGAAACCGAAAAGGGCGCGCCGTTGCGTATCGGCGGCTGGCCGGACGAAGAAAACGAAGTCACCCGTTATTCCATTGAAATTCCCAAGTTGCTCAGCATCCTGGCTTCTTTCGATCCCGACTACGAGGTCAAGGGCCTCAAGGAATTTCCCAAGGAAGACCGCCCTCCGGTTGCCATTACCCATATCGCCTTTCAAATCATGGTGGGGGCGGGTATGATCATGGCGTTTGTCGGCCTGCTGGTCATTACCCGCTGGTGGCGCGCCGGCCGGAAATTGCCGCGTGACCGGTGGTTGCTGCGTCTGTTGGTCTGGTGCGGCCCGCTGGGCATGATCGCCATGGAGGCCGGGTGGGTCGTGACCGAGGTCGGCCGTCAGCCATGGGTGATTCACGGCATCATGCGTACCTCGGAAGCCGTCACCCCTTTCGAGGGCGTTCGCTTCACCCTGGTCCTCTTCCTGGTCATCTATGCCGCGCTTGCTTATACAGTGGTGCAGTTGCTCCGCCGGCAGGTGTTCGCCAGCTTGAAGGAGACATCGCATGATTGATTGGCCCGTGGTAGTGGGCGGCCTGATGGTTGCCTTCCTGATCATCTACAGCCTCACCGGCGGCGCCGATTTCGGCGGCGGCGTTTGGGACCTGCTGGCCCGGGGTCCGCGCGCGGAGGATCAACGCACACTCATCAAAAACGAGATCGGGCCCATCTGGGAAGCCAATCACGTCTGGCTGATCGTGCTCATCGTCATTCTTTTTGCCGACTTCCCCAAGGTCTTCTCACTGATGGCCAATGCGTTGCACATTCCACTGACCCTGATGCTTTTCGGCGTGGTGTTCCGCGGTTCCGCCTTTGTGTTTCACGCCTACGACCGGCAGCAACGGAAGCGGCGCTGGAGTTTCATCTTCGCCTCGGCAAGCGCGGTTACACCGATCATGCTGGGCATCTGCGTGGGCGGCATGTCTTCGGGCAAGATTCAGATCGATCCCCTGGGCCGATTGGAATCGGGTTTTTGGAGCGGTTGGGTCGGACTCTTTCCATTCCTGACCGGTCTTTTCACCCTGGCTTTGTTCGCCTACCTGGCCGCGGTCTATCTCGCCTGCCAGGCGAAAGAAGCCTTGCAGGAAGATTTCCGTAAACGCGCGCTGATCAGCGCCGTGATCGTAGGCATCCTGGCTTTTGCCTGTCTGATCAGCGCTTCGACGGGAGCGCCCCGAATCTATGCCGCCCTGACCACCAGTCCCTGGTCGCTGCCGTTGAACGTGGCGGCGGGTCTCTGCGCCGCCGGTTCCCTTTGGCTGTTATGGCGTCGAAAATACGGTCCGGCGCGAATCATCACGGCCGGCCAGGTGAGTCTGGTCATCCTGGGCTGGGCGTTCGCCATGTACCCGTACCTGATTTATCCGGCCTACACGGTACAGCAAGCCGCCGCCCCGCCGCCCTTACCGGCCCTGACCTTTTGGGTTCTGGCCTGCGGCAGCGTGGTCCTGGTCCCCAGCTTCCTCTACCTCTACAAGATCTTTGCGTGGAAGTCGGAAGAGGCTTCTCAACACTCGCTCTGAATCCGGCCGGGCGCGGCATGGATACCTGAGAAATCATCTGTCGTTTCCAGAAGGAACGGCAGGCTCCTACCACAATGACCCGTTGACCCGTTTGACCCGTTCTGATATTTGACACTCCAGAATGGGGTGTGTTAGAATCCCGCGCTTGTACCGGCAGGATAACGAGTTAAACCTTGATCACGAAAGTTTTTGTGATGCAGGGTGGTGGTAAGACCGGGCTCTTTTCTTGCATTTCACCCACTTCATTGTTGAGAAGCTGTGCCGGGTCATTCATTTGCCGGCGGCATGTTATGCGGGTTCGGGAGAATTCCTGCTGCCGGAAAAAATCACGAGGTTGGATTCATTGAAGTATTCATTATTACTCTTAGGTGTGATTCTTTATTCCGGGATACCAACCCTCATCAGGGAATTACTGGCGCGTTCTCTGGATAAGTACCTCCCTATTGCGATCCTTGCTTATATACTGGCTACGATTGTCTTCCTGGTCTGTCTTCCGCTGCTATATCGCATTCTTTCGAAATGGAAAGTGCTCACTTTCTTGATCATCGCCGGCCTGGGCGCATTGTTGCTGGTCGTCGCCCCGCCGTCGGACAGGATTTTTTCGATCGGCGTCGACCGGGCGTCGGCCCTGGCCAATGCCACCTACCATTTGCTGGATTTCGAGTTCCCCTACGCCGCGATATCTCATTTGGACAACCCCATTACGCCGTTTCCCGGTTGGATTGCTCTAGCGGTTCCCTTTTCTGTATTGAACTTGATTCCCTACATCAACCACTTTTGGTTGCTCTTGTTCGCTGTTGCCATCTATCGGTGGCTGGGCCGCGGTTTTCACGAAACTACCATCAGTATGGTTTTGTTCTCGGTTGTTGCAGGCGCCCCCTTCCAGCACATTCGAACGGCATCCGATTACCTGGCCAATAACCTTGCCGTCGCCACCGTCATCATTGCTGTTTTCAGTGTGAAGAACAAGAACCTCCGCTTAGTGTTGTTCTTTTTGCTTGGGGTTATTTGCAGCTCCAGAAGCATCTTCCTTATCTATGCCATGCCCCTGGTCGCAGCCGCGGCAGTATGCAATTCACACAACCGCCTGCGTCCTCTGATTGAATTATCTATTTGCGCCTTTGGATTCCTACTCACTACACTTCCCATCTATTTCTGGGATCCTGCCAACTTCACCCCTCTGGTTGCCGGCAGCAAAATGTTTGGGCTTGGTTTGTTCGAGGGAGACAAACTGTTGATTCCCGGTCTGGCGTTTGCCGTTACCATACTTCTTTCCTACCTGATTTTGGTAAGAGGCGCGAAACAGCCCGAGCAGTTGGTGCAGCAGGTTTGCGGCTCTATCGGGATTGCCTTTTTCGTCCTGTTTACCGTTTTCGCAATCGCTTCTTTCTTTGCCCCCGAGGCAGAGAAAACGACCCGTTACTTCTATGATTTCGGGGTGTCGGTGCTTGTGTTTGCCTGGGTCGGCCTCTGGCCGGGCTTTACGGCAGAAAGCAAGGCCGGCGGGAAACGTCTCGACGATATGTGGCGCAGATTGCGCGCCAGGGCCTAAGCGCCCGTCTTTTTGATTCAGCCTGGCTCCGAGTCGGCCGATCTAGTATGACGGCGGTTGCCCCCGGGAGTCTGTATGGAAAACAGTGAAGAGATCACGGCCGGGCCGGGCCGGCCGCTGGGTCTGGAGCGCCACTTGGAGGGGTTGCCCTTTCACGCGCGACCCCTGACGCTGAGATACCGGATCAGTAAGCTGACCGCGCGCCATAAAGGCAAGCTCGCCACCGCGGCCGCCGGGCGTTGCGACGTCTCATCGACCTCTACGATGCCCGGGGCAAACCCGATCGCTCTGCCCACTATCGAACGCTGACGATGCGAACAACGGAAGACTAATTGATTACCCACGGCAGCCCTGATTTCGACGTGGGTTGATGGAAGGAGATTTCAGTATGGTCGATAAAACCCCGAGCCCAACCGATGAACCGGAAACCGGACCAACCACACGTCTTCTGCAAGAATACCAAAATGGCAGCCGGACGGCTTTCGATCAATTGTTTGCCCAAAATCTTCCCCTACTGGAACAAATGGCCAAATACATTCTCCATAATGACGCCGTCCACGACTTTATGCAAACCGGCTCCCTGGTCAACGAATACTGCCTGAAACTGATAAAACAGAAAGAGTTCACCGCCGATGACTCCAAGGCTTTCCGGGGGTTCGCATTCCGGGGCATGCGACAAATCGTCCTGGATAAGGCCCGGCGGCGTAAAGCCAGAATCAAAACGGTTCCCCGGGAACAAGCCCCGGAACCCCAAGATCGAGCCGGGGACGTCTCCTCTCAAGATCACAAGATCTGGTTGGAAGACGCCCTGGACGAAGCCGCTCCCGGCATGGGTATCCTGGCCGCGCTCAAACACGCGGGTTTTACCAACGAGGAGATGGCCGACATCCTGGGCACCTCGGCCACCGATATCTCTCGCAAGTGGTCGCAATGCAAGCGCATCCTGAGCGCCAAACTTCAGCGCAAATAAAGGCCGCACCGACCCGAAAACCGATACGGCCCCGGTTGCGCTTAGTTACCGCCGTTGCCGTCGGGGTCGTCAGCAGAGCCCTCGGTCTCCTCGATGTGTTGGCTTTGGTCCGTTCCCCGTTTACCGTTACCGTCGGGGTCATCGGGCGAGCCCTCTGTTTCTTCGATGCGATCCACGGTTGCCGGGACATTTTTCCGAGCGGCCCCGGCCCGGATCAGTAGGAACGCCAGGGACATCAGATTGGCGGCGAATATCAAGTCGATCTTTACAAGTACTAACATGGCAAACTCCTAGATTGGATTAGACCCAACCGGGTCTGCCTGTAGTGCGCACCGCATGAATTTTTCATCCGCTTTTTTTTACTTTTCCGGCACAAAACCCCTCAATATACAGGAATGCAACAGCTTAAGGCTCAGCCGGGCCGGCTTCACGCATACACTGACGCCGGTTTTCCATGCGAGACAACCAGGCGGGAGGGGACAGGCTGCGAACCTGAAAAAAAGTAAGGCATTCCTTCAAGACATCATCGGCCTCGTTTTCGCGGCCCATGGCAGCCAGGCAAAGCGCCAGATACGCGCGGTATTGCGGATGCCGGTAGTCGCCTGGTTCCAGGTAGGCCGTCGCATAAGCCAGCGTCTCGCGAAACAGGTCCTCGGCCGGCTCTAAGTTGCCTTCCTGTTGGTAGGCTTCGGCCAGGGTGCATAAGGTATCCAAATAGGAGCGGCTCTCCCGGCCCGGATGTTGCTCCTTCAGGTCACGGGTTTCCAGTAACAGAGGTAGGGCCTCGCCGCTACGGCCTTGCTGAATCAAGACATTGCCAAGGTTGTTGCGGGCGCGCAGGCAGCGTGGATGAGCCGCTTCTCCCTGATTGGTGTATATCCCGATAATCTCGCGCAGCATGGCGATCGCCCGATCATCATTGCCTGACCTTCGGTAAAACAAGGCCAGGTTGTTCTGGGTAGCCAGGGTTTGCCCATGATTGGGACCCAAGGCCTCACGGCGTTTCTCGAATACGGTTCGCAACAGCTCGTCCGCCTCCGTCAATTTTCCCAGGTGGTACAGCACCCGCGCCAAACCATGCATGGTGCTGAGCGTATGGGGATGGTCCTTGTAAAGCACTCGGGTCCGCACCGCCAACACCCGCCGGTAGAGCCGTTCACTCTGCTCGTAGGCGCCTTTGGAGGCCAACCCGTTCGCCAGGTTGTTTTCCGTGGCCAGGGTCCGTGAATCCTCGGGACCCCACAATTCCCACTGAATGGCCAGGGCCGTGCGGAACTCTTTTTCGGCCTCAGCAAAACGGCTCAAGCCCACCAGCGCGTTACCCAGGGTCACACGGGTTAAGCTGACGTCCCCGTGTTTCTCGCCCAACATGCGTAACTGCGCCGGGAGAAGGGATGTGCAGAGCTCGATTGTCTCGTCGTGCCGGCCCGCGGCCGTCAGGGTAGCGGCCAACTCCGAACGGGTTCTCAGGGTATCGGCGGCTTCTTCACCCAAAACGGCCGCCTGATGACCCAGTTGCTCCCGATAAAGCGTTTCCGCCTCCTTGAAGCGGCCCAGGCGTCGGTAGGTTCGGGCCAGGAAATCCGCCGTCTCGAAGCGTTCGCCGAAAGGTGTGTGCGCCGCCATGTCCCAAAACTCGCGGGAGCTTTCCAGGTGCTCGCGGGCCTTCTCGTAAAGACCCCATCCATAAGCCGCCTTGCCGAGCACCAGGTGGTAGGCGGCGCGAAGGGAGGGAGGACGTTCGCCCCGGTCTTGCAACAGGGTCTCCATGGCGTCGAAGCGCCCGCGCACGTCCGCGGCTCGATCGTTGGGATTGGGCTGAGCCAGGTAGTCCAGCAGAAAGCGCTCGCCCTCCCGGGCGCGTTCCAGGGCGGTCGCGGTCTCTTTGCGGGCCTCCTCGGCATGCAGCCACAGGCGGGTAAGCCCCGCCACACCGACCGCCAGGGTAACGATCAGCAGAAAGGCCAGGGCAGATACGGCCCGGTGACGGGCCAGGAACTTCCTCGTACGGTATAGGAAACGGTCCGGCGCGGCCATAACCGGCAGCCCGGCCCTGTAGCGACGCAGGTCCTCGTCCAACTCGGTCACGGCGGCGTAACGGTCCGCTTTCTTCGGCGCCAAAGCCCGGGTCACGATCCAATCCAAATCCCCCCGCACGGCGCGAACCAGTTTGGCGGGGGTGGTGTCTCGTTTCGCCGCGATGTCGGCCAGGTTCTCCGCGTCGGCCAGGCGCGTGCCGGGCCGGACGGGGGTTCGCGCATCGATGCGCGGCGGGCGGCCCTGCTCGCGAGCCTCCCGCAACAGCGCCGGATCGATCACCGGCGCATCCGTCAACAGCTCGAACAATACGGCGCCCAGCGCATAGATATCGGTACGAGTATCGGGTCCCTTGTCCTCGCCCATCTGTTCCGGGCTCATATAGGTCAAGGTGCCGTAAAAAGCCGCCGGATCGCCTTCCAACTCCCGGCGGGACCAGTCCCTCGGCTGCGCGATGCCGAAGTCGATGATCTTGGCCACGGCCCGATTCTCCTTTTGGGTGACCAGCAGGTTGGATGGCTTCAGGTCGCGGTGGATGATACCCTTCTGGTGGGCGTGTTGTAAGCCGGCGCAAATGTCGCGCATCAGGTCCAGTCGACGGTCCAGGGACAGGCGGCGCCGGTTGCAAAAAACGGTTATGGGTTCGCCGTCGATGTACTCCATGGCGAAATAGGGCCGGCCGTCCGCACTGGTTCCGGCCTGGAAGATCTGGGCGATGTGGGGGTGGGCCATCAAGGCCAGCATGCGGTACTCCCGCTGGAAACGCTCCGGTAGACCGTCTGCCCTTCCCTTGCGGCGCAACAGCTTCAAGGCTACCAGGCGCTCCACCGGTTCCAACTGCCGCGCCAGGTAGACCACGCCCATACCGCCCTTGCCCAGCAACTTTTGGGGTAGAAAGGGGCCGATGCGGTCGGGCACCGGCTCTTCATCGGGCGCGGTTTCCGGTAACGGACCGCGACGATAGAGGGCCTCGATCACCCCGGCCCGCGCGGGCGCCTCCCGATCTTCCCAAGCACTCGCGGCATCCTTGTGCGCCAGCAGTCCCCGCAACTGCCCGGCCAGGGGCGCATCTTCCTCGGCCAACGCGGTGACCAGGGCTTCGCGCTCCTCCGGGGGCAGGTCATAGGCCCGATCGAACCACTCCTGAAGTCGTTCCCAAGGTCCGTTGTCCATGGCTCAGGCACCGGACCCGCGCCGGGCCAGCCAGGCCATGGCAAAGGCCCACTTGCGCTTGACCGTGGCCTGGGCGATATCCAGAATCTCGGCGCTTTCCGCAATGGTAAAACCCCCGAAAATGCGCAGCTCCACAATGTGGCCCATCATCGCATCCCGGCGGCCCAGTTCATCCAACAGGGTATCCAGCAACAACCACTGTTCCGGGGAATGGGAACCCGCGGCCGGGGCCTCCCCGTCGTCCTCCAACGAAACGGTTACCCGGCCGCCGCCCCGCTTGTCGGCTTTGCGACGCCGGGCATCGTGAATCAGCACCCGGCGCATGGCCTTGGCGGCGATGCCGTAGAAATGGCGCCGGTTCTGCCAGTCGATATGGCCCTTCCGGCTCAGGGTGTCGTAAACCTGGTTCACCAATTCCGTGGTTTGCAGGCCGGGGTTCTTTTCGTCCTGAAGAATGTGGTGGGAGATGGCTCGCAACTCCTTGTACACCAGATCGATCAAGGTGTTGAAAGCATCGGGCCGCTCCGGTGACCATTGCTGAAGCTGATCGGTAATCGAAGAGGTTTGCCCACTCATTAAAAGACTCCGTATGCTGGATCGATGACAGTCATTATGCGCGGTTGCAAAGGAAAAGACAAGCCGCAAGGCCGAAACGACGAAAATCCTCGCCGACCGGGTGAGCGAAATACAACGACGATGATCCCGAAGTAGCGTGAGGAAGCCCGGGCACGGAACGATCACGGACGGAACCAGGACGGTTGCGGTTATAGACAGGTGCTTACCGGCACGGCCCGGGTTTGCTCGCGTCGGACAATCATGTTCCGAGGAACAAGTCATGATTTAAGACCGAAGGCATGCCCGCACACCAAAACAAGCCGGGAAAGCCCGCAAAGAATCTCAGGTGGGATCGGTTTATGCTACCCTTTCTGCCGGGAGCTTCCCTTCGGTCTCCGTACATACGTCGCGTTCTTTTGTGGTCCCTTCGTCGCGAACAAAACCCACCTTGCTCATAAGCGGGGTCATCGTTCAGGCCGGCTGTCGGTTCCATACCCGGGTTGAGCCAGGTGGGCCTTGTTCACGCTACTTTTCGTTACTATGTAGCGTGAACAGGGCCGGGCATGGATTGCGTCTAGAAGGAACAGAAGACAATCGAGTTCTGCAAAA
>JASJCB010000093.1 GCA_030066195.1 Acidobacteriota bacterium | reverse complement strand
GGCATATTATGCCAAAAATTTTGTGAGGATTACGTTTACAAATTCTATGATGTACCCCGGTAGCCTTCTATCTAAGAATAGTTTACGACAAAAAAAATCGAAAATTCCGGGTTGAAAAGACAGGTGTGCAATGGAGTCAAGCCGGCGGCTGAAGTCAATTGCACACCTGCGCAATCGAGTCAATCCACGGTCTGAAGTCGATTGCACACGTGCGCAATCGAGTCAATCCGGCGGCTGAAGTCGATTGCACACGTGCGCAATCGAGTCAATCCGGCGACTGAAGTCGATTGCACACGTGCGCAATCGAGTCAATCCGGCGTCTGAAGTCGATTGCGCACCTGCGCAATCGAATCAATCCGGCGGCTGAAGTCAATTGCACACCTGCGCAATCGAATCAAGCCGGGGTCTTGGGTCGATTGCACACCTGCGCAATCGAATCAAGCCGGCGTCTGAAATCGATTGCACACCTGCGCAATCGAGTCAAGCAACCGGCTGAAGTCGATTGCATACCTTCGCGATCGACTTCAGAAGATTGGTCGGGAGAATTGCTGCGCTTTGCCGGACGCCGAAGTCGGCGGGTCGGCGTAACGGCACACCTTTGATGGATCAAGGTCCGTTTTTTCGCCTGGGAAAAGGTTTTTGGCATAGTCGTCTCGGAACCTTTCGGCTAATCGCTCGGTCTGTCGACCTGTCAATATTTTCGAAGCGTTTTAAGCAGTCTTCGCGAGAGGTCGATTGCCCTGCCCCTAACGACGAATTAGTTTTCACCAGCTTGAATTTATGGTAGGTTATGCTTATCGCTTTTCAAGCAGGAAAATATTATGTTGATCAGAAGCTTCCTTGTTTTGCTTTTTCTGTTAACCGACCCCTTATTGTGGGGCCAGGAATGCGGCGAGCCGGCTGACGGCGGCGGCGGGGAACCGGGTGTTGAAGAACCCGGTGAACCTATTGATGATTCCGGTTGCCATGACGAACACGGCCAATGGATACCGGGCGGCTTCCGGGTTGCCGTGTTTTGCTGCGGCGGCGAGTTGCTTGGTGTTGAATGTGTCGACCCGAACATCGAGGCCAAGCGCGCTGATTACGAACGTTTTATTTTGCCTCGTTACACGGTTCTGGACCTGACCGCTTTCGGTGAAGATCTTACCGGGCAGGGACCTGAGGCGCCGCCGATTCCGCCGGCCAGGGCGCTTCTATTGGGGGTGGACTATAACGGTAACGGCCAATTGGATAACCGCATCGAATTTCTGCACGGGCCGCGGGACCAACCAAACGCGTTTGTCGTTTTGGCCCAATTGGACCGGCCGAAATGGGGAGGCAACAATAACGGTTATCTGGAGGCAGAAGACCTTGTATGGCCCCAGATCATGTTTTGGAACATGGCGGAGGAAACCCATGTCGACCTGGAGCAACTGGGAATCGATTGAATTGGGATCATTCCCCGGTGTGACCGTTGGCCCGGCGATCATCGGCTCTCCGTTTCAGCCCAAACCAAAGACGGTCAGTTGGCCTTTACACTGCATTCCCTCACCTGGCGCGAGATGAACAAAGACAAAGAAAGAAATCGATAGCGATGCGGAGGAAATCAATGCGTCTTTCTGCTCTCATTTTGCTTGGTTGGTGCGCCATGGTGAGCGCCCAGGAGCCAAGAACGTTTGAAAAGAAGCGGGCTTTGGAAGAAGATCCGATTGCCTATGATGAAGTAGTTGAACTGTTTCACAGCCTGACCCCGCCGGAAGGCGTCGACCCCTGGGACCCTGAGTGGTTGATGGACCCGAAACGGAATGCGGCTTCGGCTAAAGCACAATGGCAGTTCAGGCAATCAATGTACGCCGACAAGGTACCTTTTGAAGAGCTGAAACCCTTTGGGCTGCAAATCAATCCCGAAATCAAGGGCTCTTACAAGGTAGACGTGGAACAGCACCCCGAATGGGTTTGTTTTCACGATATCATCGACAATTATTTACTGTTCAACAGGTCGGAGTTCACGGAGTCGGAATTTCTTCGACAGCGCGGTTTATCTCGCCGGGGCCTGGAGACGCTTGAAACATATATAAAAAACCATGATCCGCGGAACAGGATTGTTGAAGCACTGCTGGGGTACACCCGCCGTTACAAAAAAGAGATCGAGCGCCCCACGGCCAAAAACGTCGACACATTTCATGAGGTATTTCGATTCACGCTTTATTTCAATCGTATCGAGGATCGAATATGGGACCAATGGGCTCGGAACTTATTCAGTCAATTGGAAAAATCGGACCAACGAGTCCTGATATCATACGCCCGGGAACGCTATCTGGGAGTTCGCACCATGGTCACCGAAAATGTAAGAGAACAGGCAGTGGGATTTAGGGATTACATTACCTCGGGAGAAATGGAAGCCTCGCTTAGGAGGACTCTCAATGAGAATTAATTTTTTTCTGCTTCTATGGCTGACAGGTGTTTATGGTTTCGGATGGGCCGAATTTGTTGAAAAAGAATGGATTGTGGGTCAACACAGCGAAAACAGCCGGCTGGTGGGAAAGATTCACGCGAAAGTAGAGTGTCGGGTTAAACGGGATGTGCCTCTAGGCATTACAGCCGGAGCCGGATGGACCGTTATCGTTCCCGGTGATACCACGCCATACTTCGCGGAATCATCAGGTCATGGCTACGATCAAGCAATTGCAAAAGCATCGGTGAACTACCTGGTATTGGTTACCTACCCAACCTGGCCGGACGGCGATACCAAAAGTTGCCAGTTCAAATACAAAGCTGTTGGCAAGGCCGGCAGTCTTTCCCTCAGCGGCGAGGGTTTCAGCATCAGTCTTGGAGAAGGAGAGATCCTATGGTCGGGCCTCTATGTCTTCCAAGTCGAAAAGCCCTGCAATATGCCATAACGAGCACTCAGGTCCGGCTATAAATAGTTCAGGGTTGTTCTGATGTCCGCCGAATCGGGTCAATCGGTGCAAGTGGAACTGTTCGCGAAACTCTCATCTCAAATCGTGCCCGTTGACAAAAGAAAACCGCCAAATGCCGAATGAACTGCGTTATAATAGTAGGGTATCTAACAAAGAATTCGCTCCGGGTGCTCGCTCGCTTTTTTTACTTTAGCTTTTGAACGCACATTCGGGTGGACGCCATGAAAGTTGGGAAACGTTTGGGCCTCTACGAACTCACCGAGGAGGTGACGCTGGGGTTGGTGCGCGGGAATCTGCTGCTGACCGGGCGGGATTTCCGCATTCCCGGCCATCTGCCGATCGCCTTCAACCGCACCTACAACAGCGAGACCGAGCAGATGGGACCGCTGGGTTTCGGTTGGAGTCACGAATACCACCGCTCGTTGAGTATCCACGAAGAGCGCATTATTTATCACAATGAACTGCTCCAGCAGCTTCATTTCCACAAAAACGAGGAGGGTCGCTGGGTCGCGCCTGCCGATCACAATGCGGAATTGCGCGAGACGTCCGAGGGTTACGCCTTGGGGTTGGTGCCCGGCCAATTCTTCCACTTCGACGGCGGCGGCCGTTTACTGGCGATCCGCTACCGCGACGGCGCGGCGCTGAACTTCGAGTACGATGCCGGCCGGTTGGCAAGTATCGGCAATAACGCGGGTCGCAAATTACGGTTGAGCTATGCAGACAGCGGCTTGCTGACAGAGGTTTCCGGCGAGGCAGGCGGCGAACAAAGACGCGTGCGCTACCACCACGACGAGGAAGGTAACCTGGTGGGGGTCACCGATCCCATGGGCCGCACCACGAGCTATGCTTATCGGGACCACAATCTCTACCAGGTTAAAGATCCCGAAGCGCGTTCGCTTTACTTCCTATTCAACAGCCAGGACCGTGTGGTCCGACTGTGGACCGATGACGAACCCAACCTGAAAACCCTGCTCTATGCACCCGACCAACAGCGCACCAGCGTTGTGGACGGACTTGGCGCCCGGTGGGATTTCCACTACAACGGCCAGGGACAAATCGAGCGGGAGCGCACCCCGGACGGCGCCCAAACCTCATACCAATGGGACCGGCGCGGTCACCTGGTACGGATCATCCGAGCCGACGGCTCACGCCGTCACTTTGCCTATGATGCGGCCGGCAACCTGGTCAGCGAAACCGATCCGGACGGCGGCCGAAACCGGTTTGAATACAATGAGCACCGCCAAATGGTGCGTTCGATAGATGCCGGCGGGCAAGTCACGCGCTACTTCTATGACGAGGCGGGCCTGCTGCTGCAACTGGTGTCGCCGGGCAACCGGGTTACCCGCTACAGCTACACCACGCCCGGCCTGTTGACCGAAGTCATCGATCCGGCCGGCGGACGCCGTGCTTTCAGCTATGACGAGGACGGCAATGTCCGCACCATCACGGATGAGACGGGCGCCGAGACACGCTTCGAATACGACGGCTGGGGTTGGCTGTCGGCGATCATCGACGCCCATGGCAACCGCACGCAAAAAACACTGGATGCCAATAACCGCGAGGTGAAGCTGACCCGACCGGACGGCTCGGTTGTAGAGACGGTGTGGGACAGCAGCGGGTTGGTGCGCGAACTGCGTCAACCCGGGGGCATGCGCACGCGCTTCGATTACGATGCTTTGCGCCGGCTGATCGGAATCACCGATCCCCTGGGTAAGCAGATGACCTACCGCTATGACGCGGCCAACAACCTGGTCGCGGTCACGGATGTGCTGGGTCATCAACTATCGCTTGAATACGATCCGGTAGGTCGGCCCGTGCGGCTGACTCATCCTGACGGGGGCGTGGTGAGTCGGGATTACGACCAACTGGGCCGATTGCTGCGCACGGTCGACCCCGAGGGCGGGCAGACCCGTTTTGAATACAACCGTCGGGGTCTGCCCGTGCGGATTCACGATGCCCTGGGCCATACCCGGCAAGTGAAGTACGACCGCATGGGCAGAGTGGTCGAGGAGACCGACGAGCGCGGCTATCGCACGGGACATCGTTACAGCCGTGAGGGTTGGCTGACAGAATCGCATCTCCCCGACGGCGCCAAAATCAGTCGCGGCTTCGATGCCTTGGGAAGACAGGACCTGGTTGTCGACGGCGAGGGCAATCGCACGAGTTTTTCCTACGATGCGGCCGGCCGCCTGGTGAAGATCACCCTCCCGGACGGCGCGACCCGGAGTTTTGCCTATGATGCCCTGGGCCGGATGACGGAGGCGGTCGATGAGGACGGCCGGCGTCGCAAGTTCAGTTACGATGCCATGGGCCGGCGCACGGCCCAAATCGAAGCGGACGGCGCCAAAACCGAGTTTCGCTACGACGAGCGGGGCAACCTGACGGAGGAGACTGATCCGCTGGGCCGCAAAACGCACAGGGCCTACGACGCCCTCAACCGCCTGACCGCCCTCACCGATGCGTTGAATCGAACGCGGCGTTTTGAATACGATGCGGTCGGTAACCTGACCGCCGCGATCGACGCCCTCGGCCGTCGCACGGAGACGACTTTCGATACCATGGGCCGCCCGCTGAAGGTGGTCGAACCCGGCGGCGCGATGCATCGCCGGCGTTATGACCTCAACGGCAACGAGACCGAATACATCGACCCCATGGGGCAGCCCACTTATAAGCGCTACGACCCGCTGGGCCGGTTACAAGAACAGATCCGACCGTTGACCGAGGGCAACGAATCTGTTGCTGAAGTGCGCCAAAGCTACGCGTATGATGCGGCCGGCAACCTGAGCGGCCTGACAGATGCGAACGGCCATGTGACGCGTTTCTTTCACGACCCCATGAACCGCCTGATCAAGCGGGTCAGCCCGTTGGGACACGAGACGCATTTCAGCTTCGATCGCGCGGGCCGGGTGGTTGCCCGCGTCGATGCCGAGGGCCGCGAATTGCGTTGCCGCTACGATGCGTCGGGTCGGCCGCTGGAGAAGACCATGGCCGGCGAGATCCTGGAGCGGATGAGTTACACGCCTTCCGGTCTCCCGGAAACCATACAATCCGGTGAATTCACCACCCGCTTCACTTACGATGCGGCCGGCCGCGTGCGCGGGCGCCTGCTCACCGGTCCCGTTACCGGCCGGTCCGACTACAGCTACGATGCGGCCGGCAATCTCCTGGAAACCCGCGACCAGGACGGCATGCGGCTAAGCTACCGATACGATGCCTTGAACCGGGTTACCTCGATCGACGATTCCGCTGTCGGAACCTGGGCGCTCAGCTACAACGCCGGCGGCTTGCGCGACGGCCTGACCCACCCCAACGGCATGAGCACGCGCTATCGCTACGATGCCGGCGACCGACTCAGTGAAAGTCTGACCACGCGGGACGACCAGGTCCTGGCCCGTTTTGCCTATACCTACGACAACCATTCTCGCGTGTTGTCCGAGCAGAGTCCCCAAGGCACGCGCAACTATACTTATGATACTCTCGGCCGGCTGACTCAGGCCGTGGACCGGGATGCTGCCGGAGCGCAACAACAAAGCTTTGCTTTTGCCTACGATCCCGCCGGCAATCGCACCCTGATGGAAAGCGACAGCTTAAGCACGCGTTACGAATACGATGCCGACAACCGTCTGTTGCGCGCCGGGGAGACCCGTTTCGACTACGATGCCGGCGGCAACCGCACCGCCAAAACAGAGGGAGAGCAAAAAACCCTGTACAGCTATGATGCCCACGATCGCCTGAGCAAGGTCAGCCTGCCCGGCGGGGGCGAAGTGAGTTTCGCCTACGATGCCGACGGCCGGCGTCTGTTGAAACAAACCCCGTCCGGCGATCAGATCGGCTACCTGCACCGGGGATCGCACGTGGCGACGGAGTTGCGCAACGGCGCCTTCGCCAAACGCTACGTGCACGGCCCCCGCACCGACGAGCTCCTGGGCGTCGGCAACGGCGAGGGCAACGGTTACGCCGTCACCGATCTGCGCGGCAGCGTGCACGCTCTCTTCGATGGCGAGGGCAAGCTGAGCGACCGCTACAGCTATGCTCCCTTCGGCGCGCGCACCCCTGCTGACGGCGACTTGCCGTTCGGCTTCACCGGCCGCGAACACGACCCGGAAACCGGCCTGGGTTATTTCAGGGCCCGGTACTACGAACCGCAAATCGGCCGCTTCCTGACCGCCGACCCCTTGGGCCGCATGGCCGGACCCAACACCTACACCTACTGTGGCAACGATCCCGTCAACCACGTGGATCCAAGCGGCGAGGCCGCGGTTACGCTGACCATGCTGGGCCTCGGCTTCCTCGGCGGGGTGGCGATTGACTACCTGGTCTCTTACTGTATGAGCCGCGCCAATTCCCTCTCCGACTATTACTGGAGCGGCGAGTACTCGGTCGGCCGCGCCCTGATCAGCGGCACGGCGGGCTCCTTATCGGTAGGGGCAGGCGCCTGGCTGGCGAATGCCGGTTTGACCGCGGGTCAACTGTTCGTTGCCAATGTAGCCTCGGACACCGTGATTTCCACGTTGCAGACAGGCCTGATCGCCGGTCTGGAGGGCGAGCAATTCGACTGGGGCAGCAACCTGCTCCAGAACCTTGTGGCCAACGGTATTTTCCACGGATTGGGCCATGCCGTCTCCAGGTTTTTTTCCGCTCCCGCTTCACCGGCCACCGCCCATATCAGTGACATCGGCAAGGGTTACGGCGGTCACAAAATCGTCGACCGCGTTGCCGGCGAGGTGACCGGCGCTACCAACCAGGCCCTGCGCATTCTGGAGGTGGGCGGCACCGGCGATACGGTTTGGGGCAGGATCTACCAGCGGGTAGCGGGCTCGGGCACCTGGTTCGAGCGGGTCGCCCGCGGCAATGCGGTGCAGCAAATCGCCGAGGGCATGTTGCTCAACAACCGCTACCTCACCGAGGCCGGTGTGATCTTCAACCGCGGTAGTTTGTTGGAACTGGTCAGTTCCAAAGGCAGGCTGCTGCGGCCGGATCTGCAGTTTCGTTTGAGCAACGGGTTGTGGGGTATCATCGATATCACCACCCCCGGCCAGGCTCGCAAGATCGGCAAGTACACTCATAAACTTGCACCCTATCTCATCAATGTGGTCTACTGACCACCTGTTTTGCAGCATTCAATTCATCGAGGTTCTCCCATGTACACCAAAAAACAAGCCAAAAACTTCCAAGAACGTTGGTCGGAAGCCGACCTGCAAAGCCTCAACCGCCTGCTGGCCTCTCGCAAGGAGCCCGGGCAACAAGTCGACTTTTTCGAAGACGAGGGCGGCCGCTTCATGGACCTGCGCGGTTTCGAGATCCGCGACCACTTCCAACGGTTGCAACTGGCAAACGTGGATTTTTCCTTCGGCAAGACGGTTTCCTTCGGGCAGATCAACATGAGCACGGTCAAAAACTGCCGTTTCATCTACGGCGCCTTCGATACCAACATGGGCAGCCGTTTCGAGGGCTGCGACTTCACCGGCGCCAAGATGAAAGGCGCGGTGCTGCGCGGGGTGTTCGAAGACTGCTGTTTCAAGGGCGCCAACCTGGCCGATGTGCGTGCTTCCCAGGCACAGTTCGTGCGATGCGATTTCACGGGTGCCGGCCTGCGCGGGGTCCATCTGCTGAGCTGCGTCTTCGATCACTGCTGTTGGGACCAGGTCAAGCTGGGGCGCGGTTCCTTCGGCCGTTCCCGGTTCATCGGCCTGGCCGCCGACGCCGTCGACTTCAAGGACAACATCATGAACAACACGGAATTCACCTGAGGGAGCGTGATTCATGTCGTGGAATACCTCGGTATTGGCGCTGAATACCACGCGTCACGCCCAAGAGTTACTGGCTGAGTTGGGCTTTCCAAATACTGATTTGGAAACCGAGGTAGATTTCCAAGAAGCCGGCTCGCGCACGCTTAGCGGCATGGCAGTGGGCCGGTTCGACGACTGGATCCTGATCTGGGATGCTCACTTTTTCCTGGGTGATACCCAAATTCCTCCGGCACACGGCCTTTGGTCCGAACAACTCGAGGAAAGACTGCGGCGCCTGTCCCGCGATCTGCCGGTTTTCGGCGCCGTGCTCTCGGGCGCCGGCGGGACTTATGGTTTCGCCTACTACGAACACGGGGCCCGGGTACGTGCCCATCTCGCGGTCGATGATGAGGTTTTGCTGGACGAGGGTACGCCCCTGCCGGCAGAACAAACACTTTCAGAGGAAGACGAAGAGCAGCGGATATGTGCCCTGTTGGCCGCGCTGAGCGTGCCTTGGTCAGTCATCGAAGCCGGCCGCTACCGACTCTACGGCTGAGTTGAGCCCGATCCGCATCCAAGGAGGGGATCATGGCATTTTGCGATTTTCTCAGAGACGACGAGGACAAGCAAAAGGACCCGCAACGAGATCGCCATCCCGACGACAGCTTCGATGTCTCCGCGGCCTTCGTGCCCGGCAGTTTCCTGCTGACCCCTTACTTCGAGCGGCGCCTCGCTAAAATCAATGCGCAGGCCTTGCCCGCGTTGTTGGAGCGGCTGCGCGGCCGCGGCCCGGCCCCTGACACGGGCGCCGACATGGAGACCCTGATCCTGACCCATGGCGAAGATCCCGAGCAGATTGCCGCCTGTCTACGCGAACTGGCCCTATTGCCCGAGGTAGCCGTACTGGATACCGGCTTCTCCGACCTGTGTTGCCGGTTGCTGACCTACCTGGGTGAGCCGGTGCGCAAGCTGGACGAGGATTTCAATGTCGGCGACCTGATCCACCGGCAGCGGGTGCTGGTGCTGCCCACCGGCTCGCTGGACGGGCGGGGACGCGCGCCGGCCTTCAAGCGCCGGCTCGAGGAATACGTGCGCGCCGGCGGCCGCGTGATCGCGTTGTGCCAGTTCCGCGGTGAAGATTACGGCGCCTTGCCGTTGGAACTCGACGGTTTCGGCTGGCAGGAGGACCAGAGCTGTCACAATGCGTCCATGCGCATTGCCATGGATCATCCCTGTCTTTCCGGGCAGGATTCCGAATTCCTGGATATCAGTTGCGACGGCTTTTTCTCGCGCCGGCCGGACAACGCCGCGATCCTGTTGCGCCGCGCCGCCCACGATCGGCCCTGCCTGGTGGACTATGCCTTTGGCAAGGGCCGGGTGATTGCCGCAACCGCGTTTATGGACTGGGCCTTCGGTCATCACCAGTACAGCGCCGACGAATTGGTGCTGATGCGCGACCTGGTGGGCTACGCCAAATGTCCGGACGAGCCGCCCCAGTTCGATCCTGCCGATCCTACCATCAGCGTGCCTGTCACGCTCACCAATCCCACGAGCGCGGCGGGCGTCGCCGTCCGCTTCACGCTCATCGAACCCGACAAGACCGTCCGGACAGCCCGTCCCGACCTGGTTGAAGATTTCGAGCGCTTCGATCCCGCTGTTTGGGAAAAGCCCGGAGTCCATGTAGAGCGCGGCATCCTCCATTTCGAGGGAACCGGTAACAATTTCCACACCCATCTCTATCACGAACGCGTCTACCCGCGAGCCGAGTTGCCCGGTCTGACGGTAAGCTTCAGCATCGAGAGCGAGCCCGAACTGGAAACCGAATTCCACGTTTCCATGGAAAATACCGGTAAGGACCAGGAGTACCGGCGTCACGGCATCATCGCCCGCCGCGGCCGCATCGTCGCCCAAGCCCGGTCCGCCCGGGGCTGGTCCGAGAGCACCGTGTCGCCCCATCTGGTCGCGCATCAAACCTATCGCCTGGAAATCCGATTCACCGCCGAAGGTTCGGCGCTTTACCTCTACCCGGCATATGCCGCGCGACCCGCGCAACCCTCACATTTCCTGGAAAGCGCTGATTGGGACCCGCGCCTGCATTTTTGGATCAAGCGCGGCCGGGCCGTGGTCCACGAGATCCGGGTCGAACTGGACCGCGAGCCGGTCTTTGTCGAGCGTTTCGAGAAACCCGCATTGGACGAGGCCTGGCACGCGGGTCTGTGTCGGTTCGGCCAGGGATATATGGTCATGACCGGCACCGGTAACAGCTGGCAATCTCATTGCTTCAGCCGGGCGGTCTTTCATCGCCGCGCCCGGCCCCACATGCGTTGTCTGGCCATGGTTGAGGACGCTGAAGCAGATACCCTTTGTCATGTTTCCTGCGAGTCGGCCGGTGATTGGGGCGAGCCCCACTACAGGCGTCACGGCGTGATCTTCAGGAAGGGTCGAGTCCACGCTCAGCGAGCGGTGCGTGGCAGCAATCACGAAACGCTGATCCACGACGGGTTGGAAGCCGGCAAGTGGTACGTGATCGAGATCGAGTTCGAAGACGACGGCTCCAAGCTTTTCTTTTACCCCGAGGACGAGGCCAAACCTGCCGAACCCCGGCACGTCTTTGAACAGGCCGATTGGTCGCCGCGGGTCCACTTCTGGAGTCGAAACAGCACGGCGCGGGTACGCGAGCTGAGCATGGGGACCCGTCAGGATCCGCGCATCGTCGTGCAGCAGGCATTGCCCCCGGGCGCAACCCAAAGCGTGGGATTATCCGTCACGGGTCCATTTGCTCAGGGTATCTGGCGCGTCGACGCCGCGATCCTTGATTCCGCCGGCGAACTATTGGCGGAGGTCTACTCCGCGGCCCGTTTCAGCGTCGATAATTTCGATGACACCGTCACCGGCTTCGGGCTCAAGGGCTCGCCCTTGCGTTTCTCGCTCACTTCCGAAAATGAAGATATCCTGGTCGGTGACGCCAACCTTTTCTCCGCGCATATCTGGAGCAACGACAATGTCTCGCGCAGCATCACCGTGCACACCTACTTCAATCACGATTATTCGGCCGAGGATGAACTTTGCGCACTCACGCCCGGCGGCTACTTCGCTGCCGAAAGATCATTGCCCGAACTCGGCGCGGGCAGCCATACGCTGTGGGCCGCCTTTATCGATGAAAACAATAACACCCTGGCCCGGCTCAACAAAGTGTTCCGGGTGCACAACCCTCGTATCGAACTGGAGCTCCGGGCCGATACCCAAACCCTGGCGCCCAGGAGCAAACTGCCGGTTTGGGCGGAGCTGCGCAATCTGCACGACGTACCTTTAGCCGTCAACCTGTTGTTCCGGCTCAGTGACCCGGAGGGCAATGCCATCGACGAGAAACAACTTGCCGGAGTGCCTGTTCCATTCGGCGAGTTGGTCTCGCAAGCCGTAGAATTCCAGTTGCCCACCCAATTGGCCGCCGGCAAGTACCGCCTGGCGGTGACGGCAGGTTATCGCGCCGGACAGATCGCCGCAAAACACCTGGATTTCAGCGCCGACCTGGAAGGCGAGGTTTCCGGCTTCCTACTGGACGCGGTTACCGGTCTGGCCATTCCCACGGCCACCATCGCGCTGGATCGCGGCGACAACCTGATCCAACTCGATGAGGCCGGCTACTTCAGCGGCGCGAGCACGGCGGGCTACCATACCCTGTACGCCAGGGCCCCGGGCTATCACAACCTGGATTTGCGTCTCACCCTGAGTGCGGCCCGGAATACCCGGTTGCAGAGCCTCTACCTGCGGCCCGTTACCGGCAGCCTGAGCGGGTTTGTGCGCGATCTGGTCTCCGGCGAGGCTATCGAAGGTGTCGAACTGCAATTAGCGGGGCAAAAAAACACGACCGGCCGAGACGGCGGTTTTCTGTTCGAGCAGATACCCGCCGGCATGCATGCCGTCCGTTACGGACATCCCGCCTATCACAGGCCGCGCGACCTCAAGTTGCAGATCCACGCCGGCCGGCGGCAGACCATTACCGGGCTGACGCTGCATCCCCTCGGCGGTGTGCTCACCGGCAAACTGATCAGCGCGGTGAGCAAGCAGCCCCTGGCGGCCGCCCGGGTCTGGGGCGATTCGCTGCCCGTTCGGGAAACCGATGAGAGCGGGGATTTTCGCCTGGAAGCCGTACCCGAGGGCCGGCGTCACTTTTATTTCGAGGCCCCGGGTTACCCGCGCCGGCGCATGCGGCTCGAAGTAGCCGCCGGCCGCGAAACCGAGCTTGGCGATGTCCGGCTGATGCCCACCCACGGCACGCTCAGCGGCAAGGTGTTGGATGCGATCAGCCGGCAACCGCTTGCCGAGGTGCGGGTGAAAGGAGACGGTTTTGTCGAACTGCTTACCGGCGAAGACGGTGAATTTCAGACACAGCCCATTTCTCGCCGCAATGCCTGGATCCGCTTTCACAAAGAGGGCTATGGCGAGCCCACACTTTATGCTCCGGTTTATCCCGAGCGCGAGACCAGGTTGGCAAGCGTGTGGCTGATGCCGCTCCTTGGCGAGGTTACGGGCACGGTGAAGGACAGCATTTCAGGCCGTGCCGTTGCGGATGCCCGGGTGATCCTCGAACGGGTGACAACCACCACCGATACAGACGGTCGATTCACCCTAAGCGGTATCGCGGCCGGCAGTCGTTGGCTGCGGGTACTTGCAGCCGAGGACCGACGCGGGTATTACCCTCACGAGACCAAACTCCAGGTCAATATTCACGGCGGCCGCGTGAGCGACGTGGGCACGCTATACCTGGCGCCCGGCCGGGCCGTGCTGAACGGCACGGTGGTGCAGGCGCTCAACGGCGAAAAGCTTGCCGGGACAACGATCCGCCTTGCCGGGCAGAGTGCGCAGAGTGACGCTGACGGCCGTTTCTCGCTGGAGGTGCCCGCCGGCAGACATTGGGGTACGGTACAGCCGCCGGAGAGCGCTCAGTTGCGCTTTGCCTGCGATTGTCCCGCCGGCAGCAGCATCGAGCTTACCCCCCTGGTTTGGCCCGAGGGCAAGGCTCGCGTGACCGGCAGAGTGACCCGGGACGATAGTGGCGAGCCCCTTGCCGGTGCGCTGGTCGGGCTGCACCCGGACCAGGCTGTCGCCACCGACGCGGACGGCAGCTTCAGCCTCGGCGAGTTGGGCGCGGGCAGTCCCCGGCTGTGGGTCAAGGCCGGTGAGCAGGGCCCGGAACAATGGTTGCGGCTCGCGTTGCCTAACGGCAGCTTTGTGTCCCTGGAGATCGTCTACGAGGAAGCGGCGGAAGACAAGCCTTTTACCCTGACCCGTCGGCTCACCCCGATCCCGGTCAAGGGCCGTTTGTACAATGCGGTCACGGGCGATGCCGTCAGCGGGGCAACCATCGCCGTCGATCATCCCCACAACCGGCGCGGCCGTTTGGTCCAGCGCAGTAATATTCACGGCGGCGATACGCATAGCGGACTGCTGGGCACCCATATCACCGCCGGCGAGTCCTGGTCGGGCATGGTGTTTACAGCCCGGGTCTTTGCTTCGGACAACGACGGATTCGGGTTGCTCTTCCGCTACCGGGACGAAGGTCATTATTATCGCCTGGTATTGCTTTCCGAGGGCGGTCCTTACCGCCGGCTGGAATGTTGTCGCAACGGCGCCTTCGAGGTGTTGGCCCAAGACGCCTACAGCTATCCGCGTAACCGCTGGTTCCCGGTGGAGATCCGAGCCGTCGGCGACCGTTTGCAGGTGACGATCGACGGCCGGTTGGTCTTCGACGTACGCGATGACGCTTATCCGGACGGTAAAATAGGTTTCATGTGCAATGGCCAGGTGAATCAGGAGTTTGCCGAGATCACGGTCAGCGATCCCGAGGGGAACCTGCTGTTCCACGAGGATGCTCTCCGGGGTCTCGCGGACTGGACCGTGGTCGACGACGGCGATCGGAGCGGCCCGTCCCAATGGCTGATGCAGCCTCCCCTGGCCGCGGTCAGCGACGCGCAAGGCCGGTTTACGCTCTCGCTCGAACCGGGTGAGCACCGGCTGTACGCCTTTGCCGAAGGCTTCCAAACACTGGACACCCGTAGCCGCGAACTATTGGTTTACGGCGCCTATGGCCGTGAGCCCGTTGACTGGCAACTCTCCATGATGCCCACCACTTCGAGCCTGGAAGGACGCTTGTTGGATGCGATCAGCGGCCTGCCCATTGCGGGCGCCTCGATTTGGCTGGACAACGAGGACACGGCTGCCGGCGGCCTGCTGCAGAGGAGCAACATCCACAGCTCGGCTCCGGATGTCTATGACGGCACGCGCCTGGTCACCCGCCGCATCGATTTTCAGGACTACAGCTTCAACTGCCGGCTCAAAGCCACGGACAACGACGGCCTGGCCCTGCTCTTCCGCTACCGCGACACCCGCAATTATTGCCGCGTGCTGATGGTCGAAGAGGGCGGGCCGTTCACGCGCCTGGAGAGCGTGGTCAACGGCGAGCGCACCATCCTGGACCAAAAGCAGCGCGCTTATCCTCGCGGTCAATGGTTTTCCATGAATATCACGCTCGAGGGCAACCGCATCGAGGTACTGCTGGGTGAACTCAGACTGTTCGACCTGAGTATCCCGGGCCCGGAAACAGGGGGCATCGGTTTTGAGTGCCACGGGCAAACCGACCAGTGGTTTGCGGATGTCTCGCTGACCGCGACCGACGGCAGCCTACTGCTGGAGGACCGTTTTGACCAGGGTCTCGCCCAATGGTATATCTTGGATCTTGGCGATCGGAGCCGGCCTTCGAACTGGCAGTGGTTTCCCGACAGCCGGGTGGAAACCGATGAGGAGGGCCGTTTTCGCCTGACCGAGGTGGTTCCCGGCGACCATCAGATCCACTTCCGTAAAGCCGGTTACCAGGGATTGGCGGACAGCTTTCTGGGACGCCTGCAAGTCTTGCCCGGGATCAACCATCGCCGCGAGCTTTTTGCCCGGGCGCGTGAGGCCGAACTACGAGGTCGGGTGCGCGATTCCGTGAGCGGAAAGCCGTTGGCCGGTGTTTCGATCAGGACCGGCGACGCGAGCTTGCGCACTACCTCGGCCGAGGACGGAAGCTTTGTCCTGGCCGGAGTTCCCGGCTCGCAAGTCATCCCCTTGTTCGCCTTCCTGCCCGGATATTCGAGCGGGCATCGCGACGGTTCGGTCGGCCGTTGGCTCGCCCGGCCCGGTGACCACGGTATGGTCGATTGCTACCTGGAGCCTCAACGCTACGACCTGCGCGTGGAAGTGCGCGATCAAATAAGCGGTGAGCCCTTGCCCGAGATCGTGGCAAAGATCGCCGACAGCGGACTGAATACCCTGGCCAGGGACGGTTCAGCGGTTCACTTCGAGCGGGTTCCGCTGAACCTGCGAAGTTTGATGTTGAATGCCGCCGGCTTCCGCACCCTGGGTCGCGACGCCGCGGCGGTGTCCATCGATCCGGTAGCCGGCGGCGATGAGCGCCTGGTGGTCTATCTCGCTCCCATGCACGGTCATTTCACGGGCACGGTGGTCGATCTCATCAGCGGTAAGCCGCTCGAAGGGATCGCCGTATTGGTGGACAACGGCGCTCAGGCCGCGGTCAGCAACCGGGCCGGCCGTTTTTCCGTATCCGCGGCTGAGGGACCGCACCGCATCTACTTCATCGATCGCCGTTACACCGCGGGTTCCGGCGCGGGGCTGGCTTTCGATCTGTACATTGCGCGCGGTTGCAGCCTCGATGTGTTGGTTTTCCTGGTGCCCGTCGGCGGCCGGATCAGCGGTATCCTGCGCGACAGCGTCAACCAAACCACGGTTGCCGAGGCGCAGGTGCGCCTGGATGACGGCTGGATTCAGGCGGGCAGCGATGAGCTGGGTCACTTCGATTTGGCCGTGCCGCCGGGCCCGCACAAACTCTACATCCGCGCCGCACGCTATGCCGCCTTCAATGAAAGCGGTCTCTTCTTGGAATCCTGGATCACGCCGGGCCGGGACCTGAATGTGTCGGGTTACCTGGACCCGGGTACGGGTCGCGCGCGCTTCCAACTGACCGATCTGCCCGAACGCGTGGTGCTGAAACCCGCGGCTACCAACAGCGTGACCTGCACCGTCAAAAACACCGGCGCCAACGCGGGCACCGCCCACGTCCAACTGATGGTCCCGGGGATCGGCTCCTTTGAGCGCGACCAGTGGCTCGATGCCGGTGGGGAAACCCGCCTCGATTTCGCGGTTCCCGTGCCCGAGGACTATCTCGAAAGCGCCAACCAGGAAGCCGTCTTCCTGCTGGACGGCCTGCAGCGCTTCGTCTCCTTGCGCGTAAAAGGTTTGCGTATCGTCGCGGAAGCCTCGCTCGACCGAACCCATTACTCACCCGGCGAGACGGCAAAGCTGAGCATCGACCTACGCAACACTGCCGCCGCGCCCATCTCCATCTTTGCCGTGGTGCGCTTCCATGGCTCTGTGCAGCGCTCGCAGATCGTGTCCTTGCAAAAGGAGACCCGGCTCGAGTTCAGCATCCCGGTGACCGACAACCGCGGCAAGCTTTTTTACGGCATCTACACCGATACGTCTCGAGCCCTGGTGCTCGACACGCTCTATTTCTATCCCAAAGACGAAACGCTGAGCATCGAAACCGCAAAACAGAGTTACGTGGCCGGCGAAGAATTGGAACTGGAACTCCGCCTGCTGCAAGAGCCCCCCTTGCAAGGTGTGGAAGTACAACTCTTCGGTCCCGAAACCGACGTGGTCCTGGTTACAGGCGAGCCCTTCCCGCTGGCTGTTGACCAACCCTATCAGTTGCGGTTGCCGATTCCCGGCAACCTGGTCAGCGGCTCTTACGGTGTGCGCGTGAAGGGGGGCGAGCGCGTTTGGGACCATCCCCTGGACGTACGCGGGCTGGGTGTGCTGGTCCGCAGAATCACCCTGGATCGCCGGGCTTACGAACGCAACGATCACTTCGAAGCCGAACTGGAAATAGAGGTAGAGGAAGATTTCGTTGCCGAACTGGAAACGCGCCTGCTCTCTCCCTCGAAAGCCGTGCTGCTGTCCCAAGCCAGGCGAATCGAGTTGCAACGCGGGCTCAACCGGGTGACAACAGCCGATGATTTCACCAGCAGCCAATCGGGCAGCCATTTCTTTGCCTACCGCCTCTACAGTTGGATCGAGTCGGGAGATGACTCGGCTGACGAGGAGCGCCGTTTGCTGGCATCCGGCAGCAAGCTGTTTGACGTGATGGGCCACAGCATCGCGGCCCTACTGCTGGACCGCGAGCAGTCGGTCTGCGGTGAGACGGTGAAATTGCAGATGGTAGCCTATGGTTTGGGTGCGGCCACGCTCACCATCCGCCTCGACGGGCGACAACTGGCGCATCGGCCCTGGCAGTTGAACGGGCGCACCCTCTTCGAGACCGAGTTGACGGTCCAGCGGCCGGGTCGTCACCTGATCCACGCTGAATTGGCGGGCGAGACCGGCACAACCCGGCGCCTGGAATTCTTTGCACGAGCACCGGATCAAATCAAGTCGTTCGAAAAGGAGGTTCCTGCAATGAGCTGAGCCGATACCCAATCCACCTTCCGCGAAAGTATCGCCGGAAGCAGCTTTTTGTGGTACATATGAAGGACCGGGAGGTCGTCTTGGAGATTGTCAACCACTGGAAGAATCGATTGACGGAAATTGAAATCGAACCGTGTCGTCCGCCATTATGGGCGACCGGCGGCCACGGGCAAACCCTGCTGGGTCATTTCCTACCCTCTCCTTCGCCGCCCGATCCCGGCGATCCGATAGACATTCACCTGCCTGACGGCGACAGATTGGTGGCGCATTTTACACCGGGCGCTGCCGACGTGGTGTTGTATTTGTTTCACGGTCTGGGCGGGTCGGGCGAGGCCGATTACATGAAACGTCAGGTTATGCTTGCCAGGCAGCGCGGCTACAAGGTCTATGCGGTCAATCACCGCGGTTGCGGGGCGGGGCGCGGCCTGGCTCGCGGCCCGTATCATTCGGGGCGCGGCGATGATATGGGCGAGGTGATTCGCTTCGGCAGGCAGCGCCATCCCGATCATTTTCACGTGGGCGTGGGATTCTCGCTCAGCGGAAACGCCATGTTGCTGTTGGCTTCCGGTGTTCGCGGGGTCGTTCCGCCCGACCTGGCCGTTTCGGTGAACGCGCCCATTCAACTGGAGCGTTCGGTGATAGCTCTCAAGCGCGGGTTCAGCCGCTTGTACGACCTGCGCTTCAATATTCGTTGCCGACGTGATGTCAGGCGGCGCTTTCGTGACGGTTTGTTGGAAAACTGCTATGACATCCCGGTCCTGGGCACCCTGCATGACTTCGACGACATCTACACCGCGCCGGAAGGCGGTTTCAAGCATCGCGAGGACTATTATGCTACCTGTTCATCCGCGCGTTACCTGAAACAGATCGACATTCCCACGGTGATGCTGACCAGCAAGGACGACCCCATGGTGGATTACCGCGATTACCTGGACGCCGACCTGTCTTCCAAGATCCACTTCCATTTGGAGGAACGCGGCGGTCACATGGGTTATTTGCACCGCGAGCGCACGCCGCTCGGCACCAACCGCTGGCTGGATTACGCCCTGGATCGCTATATCTCTGCCTCGTTGGAAGTGCTGCGCGGGAAAGCCGGTTAGTCCCCCTCGGGAACAACGGGGCGAGAAGTGCGATAGACGGTGCCGCGGAAGATACCCACCACGGTTTTGTCCTGCTTGGAAACGGTGACATCGTAAGTGGCCAGTTTATGACCGACCGAGCGAGGCACCGCGGCAGCCGTCAGTACATCGCCCGACACCACCTTGGCCGGATAGACGATGTTGTTTTCGACACTCATGGCCAGGCGTCCGCTGCTGTTGGATGCGAAGGCAAAGGCGCTGTCGGCCAGGGAATAGGTGATGCCGCCGTGACAGATATGGAAACCGTTGCACATCTCGTCGCGGACCGTCATGCGCAGGGTACAGTGGTCCGGTTCCAGGTGAACCAATTCCACCTTCATCCAACGACTGAAGGCATCATGTTCCAACATGCGGGCCACGGTTCTTTCGGCAATTTCCTGAGCATCGGTCATGAATTACCGCCGAAGAAGGTCTCCCCCTTTCGTACCATGCGTTTCAAGAGCGGGCTGGGGCGGTAGCGATCCTCGCCGTATTCCTCTTGCAGCGCTTGCAGGCGTCTCAGCACGTTCTTCAAACCCAGTTCGTCGGCCCAGGCAAGTAGGCCCTTGGGATAGTTGACGCCCCGGGTCATGGCCTTTTCGATGTCCTCGGGCGAGGCAATGTTCAAGAAGACCGCGTCGACGGCCTCGTTGATCAACATGACCAGGATGCGCATCAGGATTTCGCGGCCCGGGGTTTCGTCCTCATCGGGTTGCGGCTTGACGGCGCCCTCGCTGTAGTCGTAGAAGCCGTGCCCGCTCTTGCGGCCCAAGCGGCCCGCCTCCACGAGACGCTTTTGGGTGAAGGAGGGCTTATAGCGAGGATCGTAGAAGAACTCTCGAAATACGGTTTCGGTGACCTTGTAGTTGACATCGTGCCCGATAAAATCGGTCAGCTTGAAGGGACCCATGCGGAACCCGCCCAGTTTGGTCATGGCCCAGTCGATCGTTGCCACGTCAGCGACACCTTCCTCCAGAATGCGGATGGCCTCGCCGTAGAAGGGGCGCGCGACGCGGTTGACGATGAAACCCGGTGTATCTTTGGCCAGCACGGTCGTTTTGCCCCAGGCGTCCATCAGATTGCGGGTGGCCGTGGTCACTCTCTCATCAGTGGCCACGCCGGGAATAATCTCCACCAGCGGCATCAACGGCGCGGGGTTGAAGAAGTGCACGCCCAACAGGCGATCCGGATGCTCACAGGCGGCGCCGATGGAGGCGATGGACAGCGAGGAGGTATTGGAAGCCAGCACGGCCTTCGGCCCCAGCAGAAGTTCCAGGTCAGCGTGGAGCTTGCACTTGATATCCAGGTTTTCCACCACGGCCTCGATCACCAGACCGCTGCCGGCAAGCTTCTCCAGCGAGGTCACGTAATCGATCCGCGCCTGGACGGCATCTGCCTGTTCCCGCGTCATGCGGCCTTTTTCTACCTGGCGGGCCATGATTTTGGCCAGGGAGACCTCTGCCTTGTCCAGTTGCTCCCGATTGATATCGAACAACACCACCTCATGTCCGTTCTGCGAGGCAACCTGGGCAATGCCGGCGCCCATGGTGCCCGCGCCCAGCACGGCCACCTTTGTACTTCGATCCAACATACTCATCCTTCAGTTTCCGCGGTATTGCGGCTTGCGTTTTTCCAGGAAGGCGGCAACGCCCTCGTTGTAATCGTGGCTGTTGCCCAGTTCGGTCTGGTAGTCCCGCTCCAGTTGAAGTTGGGTCTCCAGATCGTTGTTCAGGCTTTGGTTGAACGCTTTTTTGGTCAGGCCCAGGCCGCGCGTGGGTCGCGTGGCCAGCAGTTGCGCCAACTTGCGGGCTTCTTCCAGGAAAAGAGGATGCGGTTCGGCCTTGTAGATGAGACCCATGTCCTGAGCCTCGCGGGCTTTGATCTTGTCGCCCAACATGGCCATGGCGGTAGCACGCGGCAGGCCCACCAAACGGGGCAGGAAAAAGGTGCCGCCGCTGTCGGGCACCAGGCCGATGGCCGCGAAGGACTGCACGAATTCCGCTTTTTCCGAGGCGATGACGAAATCACAAGCCAGGGCGATGTTGGCGCCCGCGCCGGCCGCCACGCCGTTCACCGCGCAGATTACCGGCTTTTCCAGATTGCGAATAGCCAGGATGGTGGGATTGTAATTCGCGGCCACGGTATCACCCAACACGGGCAGCGGTTCGCCCTGCTTAGGCAGCACTTCCTTCAGGTCCTGGCCCGCGCAAAAGCCGTCGCCGGCGCCGGTCAGCAGGACGGCGCGAACCTGGTCGTCCTTTGAGCAAACGGCCAGGGCCGCTTGGACCTCTTCGGCCATAGCGCGATTGAAACTGTTCAGTTTGCGGGTCCGGTTCAAGGTAATGGTAGCTACTCCGGCCTCGAACGCGTAGAGAATATATTTGTATTCCAAGGCGAATCCCCCGTGGTCATGGTTTGATGCTCGGGCATTATTCTAGTTTAGCGCAAGGTAAAACGCCAGGGGTTCCTGAGGGACCTGCCGGGGGACTAACCCGGTTCGGCAAGTGTCAGCAGGAAGGCGTAGTTGAAGGCCGTGTCCTTATGCTGCTTGAAGCGGCCGGTGGCGCCGGTGTGGCCGACATCCATGTCCGTCTTCAGTAACAGTTGGTTGTCATCGGTCTTCAGTTCGCGCAGGCGCGCCACCCATTTGGCCGGTTCCCAGTATTGAACCTGGGAGTCGTGGAAACCGGAAGTCACCAACAGGTGCGGATAGTCCTTCGCCTCCACGTTATCGTAAGGAGAATAGGAGAGCATGTAATCGTAGAACTTCTTTTCGTTGGGATTGCCCCATTCGTCGTACTCGGAGGTAGTCAGGGGGATGGTGTCGTCCAACATGGTCGTGACCACATCCACAAAGGGGACAATGGCCACCACGCCCTTGAAAAGGTCAGGGGCCAGGTTGATGACAGCGCCCACCAACAAGCCGCCGGCGCTGCCGCCCATGGCAAACAGGTTGTCGGGATCGCCGTAGCCCTGGGCGCGCAAGTGTTCGGCAGCGGCGATGAAGTCCGTAAAGGTATTGCGTTTGTTCAGCAGCCTGCCGTCGTCGTACCAGGCGCGACCCAATTCCTGACCGCCGCGAATATGGGCGACGGCAAACATAAAGCCCCGGTCCAGCAGGCTGAGGCGCGCCGCGTGGAAGGACGCATCCAGGCTGTGGCCGTAAGAGCCGTAACCGTAGACCAGCAGCGGGTTACCGCCCTGCTTGCGCTTGTCCGGGCGGTACACCAGCGAAATGGGAACCTTGCGCCCGTCCTCGGCGTCGGCAAACAGGCGCTCGGTGCGGTAGTTTTCCTTGTTGAAGCCGCCCAACACCTCTTCCTGTTTCAGCAGTTTCTTTTCACGGGTCACCATGTCGTACTCGATCACGGACGCGGGTGTGGTCATGGAGTTATAGCCGTAACGCAGCTTCGTGGTGTTGAAGTGGTTATTGATGCCTACGTAGGCGTCATAGGCGGGTTCGCCGAAGTCCAGGTCGTGCGGCTCGGAACCATCGTGGGGAATGATGCGCAGGTTCATCAGGCCCAATATGCGTTCTTCCAGAACCATGAAGTCGTCGAACAGTTCGAAGCCTTCCAGGTAGACGTCGTCGCGATGGGCAATCACTTCCTCCCAGGCTGATTCCGAGATATCGGCCAGAGGCGTTTTCAGCAGGCGGAAGTTGGGCGCCCCTTTGTTGGACAAGACATAGAAATGATCGTTGAAATGTTCGATTTCGTATTCGTGATCACGTTCCCTGGCCAGGAAGATTTGTGGTTCCCGGTCAGGTTCATCAGCGGAGAAGAGGCGCATCTCGGAACTCACGGTCTGGTTGCAGCCGATTACAATGTATTTCTTGGACTTGGTCTTGTAGACGTAGGTGCTGAAGGTCTCGTCTTCTTCCTCGTAGATCAGCACGTCGTCGGCGGGATCGGTACCCAGTTCATGACGGTAGATTCGATAGGAACGCAGGGTTTCCGGGTGCTGCCGGGCATAGAAAAGCGTCTTGTTGTCATTGGCCCAGGCCATGCTGCCGGTAACTTCCTTGATCACGTCCGGCAGATGTTCGCCGGTTTCCAGGTTCTTCAGCTTGATATCGTAAATCCTGCGGCCCCGGGTATCCACCGCGTAAGCCAGCAGGTTTTGAGAGGAGCTGATTACCGTGCGGTTGACATGATAGAAGGAATGACCTTCCGCAAGCACATTTACATCCAGGATAATCTCTTCCGGCGCTTCCAGGGAGCCGTGTTTTCGGCAATGGACCGCGTACTCGTGGCCCTCTTCGTAACGGATGTAATAGTAATAGTCGTCAAGTAAATAAGGCGCGGACATATCGGACTGCTTCATGCGGCCCTTGATTTCTTCGAAGAGGGTGTCCACCAGTTCCCGGTTGGGCGCCATGACGGCCTCTGTGTGTTTGTTTTCTTCTTTCAAGTAGGCGACGACATCCGGGTTTTCCCTGTCGTTCAACCAGTAATAGTGATCTAAGCGTTGGTGGCCATGTTTTTCTAAAATATGGGGGACTTTTTTTGCGGTCATCAGCTATCCTTGATCAAACATCCCACGGCTAATTCCGTGCCGAGAAGCCCACCATAATAGCATATTCGGGAATCTGGGGAATCACCGTGATGTTGGTTCAGTTCGTTACGGTTTCAGTGGATGATACGGATTCCCCTCAGCATACCTCCCCGTTAGTAAAGAAGTTATACGGGTTTATTCAACGGCAGTTTCTTCCTTTCCCTGAAGCCACACTTTTCGTCGAGTCATAGTTCTGTTGACGGCAACCCAAGTTCTTTTTCAGCTTCGCATACCGATTGGAAAACGCTGAAACGTTTGTGAAGCGATGACTTGGGATGAATGCCGGCGCCCATAACCAATCTTTTTCCGCGGCTGTTTCGGTTTCTTTTCAGTGCTCCGAATCATTCGGCGGGGAATCTTCAACGTGAGCAAGCATCCCGATCACGATCTTTTTCGATTTTTATATTGACATCGTGATTTGGGTTCTCTTAAAATGTGATCGTTCCAGTAGTTTGATGCATTTTTGATAGAGCAAGGTGTTTTCGCCCTCGCCTGTATTCCCTTTTAGATGCATGTGTTTTGGTGCAGGCGGGAGGTTAGCCGGGAAAATACTCTCCTATCGTTTCTAACCTTATTATGACCGGGCTATTCATCTTTGATGAGCTATGGTCCTACTGGAATATCACTTATGCCGACTCAAATCCAGGAGGATATCACCATGAAAGTACTGTTTCGCCTATCCATACTTCTGTTCACTGCCATGCTCTTCGGCCAGGACAAAGTCGTCGAGACGTTTTCCCAAACCCTTCCAGGCAAGGACCGCGCCGCCTTTAAACAAGCCCACGGCCAAACCTATGACTGGGTGCTCGAAGGTCATGTTCCCGGTAGCGAACGCCTGCCCATCAGCATCGCCGCCACCGAACAGGACCTGATGGATATCGAGGATTTCAACTGTAAATCCTGCGGCCCCACGGCTGTCAACAAGATGAACCGAGTGGGCGTTGTCAAGAGTGTCGGGGTGAACGTTGATTTCCGCGACATGGTTCCCGTGCGCGGCAAGAAGCCCATGCGTCTGGGCGCCGGTATGGTGACCAGACTGGCCGGCGGCGACCTGGCCTGGACCACGACCGTCACCGCCGAAGACGCCACCGCGGTGCGCATCCGTTTCACTGACTTCGACCTGCCCAAAGGGGCGGCTGTCTTCGTCTACAACGACGAAGGTCAGGCCTTCGGCCCCTACACCGACAGCGGTCCTATCCGCGGCAGCGCCGGTGATTTCTGGTCGAACACCATCTTCGGCGACATCGCCTTCATCCAAGTGCGCACCTACGGCAGCGTCGATCACGACCGCATCAAGTTCAACATCGAAGAAATCGCCTACCTGGGCGATGGTTTCCTGATCCCCGGCGTCGGCCATGCCGCCGGCAAGGCCTTCTGCAGCTTTAACGAGAGTTGCATCGTCGATGCCCAGTGCTATACCGGCGTCACCCAGGTTTCCGGCGCCCGCGATGCCGTGGCCCACATGCAGTACGTGCGGTCGCCTTACGTTTACATCTGCTCCGGCGGCCTGCTCAACGATACCGATACCACGACCACCATCCCCTACTTCCTGACTGCCAACCACTGCATCAGCAGCCAGTCCGTGGCCAACACCCTGGAGACGTTCTGGGCCTTCGAGACCAGCTCCTGCGGGGGGGCCTGCTATGATCCCGACGGCGCCGTGCCCAGCGTGCTCGGCTCCACTCTGCGCTCCACGGGCAGCACCGGTGACTACACCCTGCTCGAGCTCCCCAGCTTCCCGGCCACCAGCGTTACCCTGCTGGGCTGGACGACCGCGGCCATCGCCAACAGCAACGGCGCCGACCTGTACCGCATCCACCACCCCAAGGGCGCACCTCAGGCCTACTCCCGCCACGACGTGAGCACCAGCGCCGGTACCTGCGGCTCCTGGCCGCGCGGCTCCTGGATCTACAGCTACGACGCCGTGGGCGCCACCGAGGGCGGCAGCTCCGGTTCGCCCGTACTCAACAGCTCCGGCCAGGTGGTCGGCCAGCTCTCCGGTGCTTGTGGTTTCAATCCCTCGGTTGCCTGTGATTCCTCCAACGCGACCGTAGACGGCGCCTTCGCCGCCTACTTCAACAATATCTCCGCCTACCTGGATCCCTCTACCGGTGGCGGCGGCGGTTCCACCATGCACGTGGCCTCGATCACCATGACGGTCGATTCCATCTGGATCTGGCGCCGTGTCATCATGACCGTTGTCATCCAAGACGAGAACAACGCCGCCGTGTCCGGCGCCAACGTAACCGTGAGCGTGACCGGTCCCGGCGGTGGTAGCGGCACGGCCGCCACAGACGGCAGCGGTACGGTGAGCTTCGGAACCGGTTGGACGACCTCGGGCGGTAACTGGACGGGTTGTGTCACCAACGTGACGCATCCCTCGCTGACCTACGATTCTGCCGACAATGTGGAGACCTGCGACACCAACTAAGCCTTTCAGGCAGCGAATCAATAAAAGGGAGCTCCTTTGAGCTCCCTTTTTGCTGGTTGTTACCCGCCAGGATAATCAAATACGCTTGGACCTCGTACCGGGAAGCCTATACAAGGGAATCCGGGTAAATCATTTCAGTCTTTTCCAATCATTCGGCCGGGATGATCTGTATGAAATCATAAGCTTGATTATATTGGAGGACGTTATGTGGTCGGCTTTCGCATGGCGTCGTTCCCTTCGAGAAAACCGGGTTCGGGTCGAAACGGGGCGTCGTTCCCGGGCGGAGGTATTGTCAAAATAAAAATGACAACACGAGGCTCGGGAACCGGGCTTTTCATACCTGAAAAAGGCGTTTTTTACCCGGGCTCCAGACGGTGAGAACTCACGAAGCCGTATCTTTCCCCGAAATCGGCGCCGTGAGTCGTCAAATTCACAACTTTTCACCGAGTTTTGAGCTTTCCTAATCGAGATTATCGGACACATTTCTACGAAAAACAACTCGAGTTGACGTCTCGTTGAGTACTTTTCCGGGATTGGAGCCGCTTCTTTATCGCTCAGGTATAACCACTCCCGGGAATGGAAACGGTCATCGGCCCCGAAACCAGTCCCGTTCCCGGGAAGGGAACCCCGCCGGCGACTGCCGACCGGTCCCATTCCCGTGCAAAAGACCTTTTCAAGCCGATTCAAGGGGTCTTTTTGACAAAAAAGTGATGAAATTCGATCGATTTTCATGTCCAACAACCAAATGGGGTGATGTTTCGCAAAAGTAACAAGCTCGCTCGGGCATGCAGGTATCCCGAATGCATGCAAGCCGAGAATCGCCCCCGGCGAATTCACCATGGGCGATGACCAAAGTGAGTATGCTGATGAAAAACCTGACCGCCAGGTTCGGAACACCGAGGGTTTTTGGCCGGCTCGGTACCCGGTTACCAATCGGGAGTTATATTCGTGGCTTAAAAAGAGATGATTGTCACAAAAGTGCAAGGTTGTGAAGTAATTGATCTGTCTGTCAAAAAAATATCGATCAAGGTATTGACAGAAGGCAAATTTCAATCATATAGTGTAAATGCTTTTTCTGTTAAAACCTTCCGTATTATCGATGTCAATCGATGACTGCGGTGCATTAAATTTTATCCAGGAGGATTCTATGAAGAAGCAATTGAAACTGTCCGAGCTGAAGATCCAAAGCTTCCAAACTTCGGAAAAGACGGTCGTCGGCGGCGGCACCTGCGGTTGCTGCCCCACCCAGGAATATTCCTGCGGTCAGTACTTTACTTGCAACGGCGGCCCCTGCTAAGCAAGTTATTACCGGTTCCCTCCGAGCGGGGGGAGCCGGACCCCCCATAGGCGCGATGACGTAAAAGAGACGGGCCGTCAGGCCATGACCGAGCCGCCGTTTACACTGAGGATACTGCCTTGTAAGTGGCGGGAAAGTTCGGAAGCCAGGAAGAGGACGGGACCCGCGATATCCTCCGGCGAGGCGATACGGCGAACCGGGATGGATTGTTCGATGGATTGACGGAACTCCGGGTTTTCGAAGACATCCGTGGTCATGTCGGTCAGAACCCAGCCGGGCGCGACGCAGTTGACATTGATGCCGTATGGGCCGAGTTCGCTGCCCAATGAACGAGTCATGGCGATGGCCGCGCCCTTGCTCGCGGCGTAGTGGGCGTATTCCGCCTCGCCTCGTTGCCCGGCCGTGCTGGCGATGATGATCAGCTTACCACTTTTCTGTTGTTTCATGATGCGGGCCGCGAAGTGACAGGTCTGGTAGAGCGAATCCAGGTTGGCCGAGATGGTTTCACGCCACTGACCCGTGGTCATCGTATCTATAGGAGCGTGTTTCCAGATGCCCGCGTTGGCCACGACGATGTTCACTCTGCCGAAGGCGTCGCGGGCCCTTGTGAAGAGTAGTTGCGCGGCCTCGGCGTCGGCCAGATCGCCGGCGACCGTCAGGACCCGGCGTCCCTCCGCTTCTACGGCAACCGCCGTATCGGAGGCGGCCTTCTCGTTACCGCGATAGCCGATCACCACGTCGGCGCCCGCCCTCGCCAGCAAGACGCTGCAAGCCCTGCCGATGCCGCGTGAGCCGCCGGTAACCACGGCCACTTTACCCTTGAGGTCAATCATTAGGTTCTCCTTCCAGTTCAGCCAGTGCGGCCCTTGTTGCTTCCAATAGTTTACTGCCCGGTTTCAACGCCTTCTCCTGGCGGGCGACGGCTTGTCGCAGGTAGGCCAGGGCGGCTTCGCGGTTCCCTAGTTTCGCAAGCAGCAGACCCAGGTGTTTTTCTCCCCGGGCCAGCTTGGGATAGTTGGGTTTCCGGTGTTCCCGGTACAAGTCTAAAGACTGCCGCCTGCGCGCCTCGGCCCGTACCAGGTCACCCGCTTTTTCATAAGCCAGGATGAGGTTTTCCAGTGCATTGAAAGTGAGGACCTTATTCGGACCCACGTGTTCCATCAGTCGCGGCAGAATATCTTCGCCCATGGAAATAGACGCCTGGATGCGGTCCATGGAGTAGAGCTGATAAGCCAGGTTGGCGGCGTACAGTAAAGTAGTCGGATGGTTGACGCCTTCCAGTTTGCCATGGGCCTCATGGATGTCTTGGAGCAGCTTCAACGCTTCCTCGTTGCGACCCAGTTTGTTCAGCGCATTGGCCAGGTTGTTGTTGGTTTGGCGAACGATGGCGTGACCGGCGGGCAGTGCCGTTAAGGCCCGTTGGTAGAGGTCTTGATAAAGCGCAACAGCTTCCTTGGGGCGGTTCATTGCAATGAGTAGGATGCCTTCCATATCCGCGGTCAGAAAGGTTTCTGGATGGTTGGGACCCAGTACCTCGATGCGGCGAGCCAGATTTTCCTGGTTCATTGCCAGGGCCTGCTTGTACCGACCCGTTCGATAGAGTTGGTTGACCATATTCTGGACCGATTGCAGCGTATCCTTGTGCTTGGGACCCAGCTCTTGAGCGCGTAGCCGAACGATCTCGCGCAGCAGTGCCTCGGACTCTTCCATTTTCTCCAGCACCTTGTAACGCACGGCCAGGTTGTTCATGGATTGTAAGGTCTCGGGGTGGGTTGGTCCCAAGGTCTGTTTGCGGATACGGTAGACCTTTTGGTGCAGTTCCAGGGACTCTTGTTTTCGATTACGCCTGCCAAGAACCATGGCCTTCACGTTAAGGGTGCGCAGGGTCTCGCGGTGGCGCTCTCCCAATACCGCGATCTGGGCGGCCAGGGTCCGGTCGATCAAGGCCTCGGCGTCAGCGGTTCGGGAAAGGTAATAATAGATGCTGGCCAGGTGGGAGGCTGCTTTCAGGGTGTCGGGATGATCCTCGCCGAGGACTTCCCGGCGGATATCCAGGGCCTTTTGCACCAGTTCGGCAGCCTTCTGATGTTCGCCGAGGTTTTTATAGGTATCGGACAAGGTGAATTGCACCCCGGCCAGAACCTCCGGGTCGGCCCCGGCAGCCGCTTCCAACTCCCCTTTCTCCAATTTTTCGGTGAAGGCATCCAGTAGCTCCAGCATGGTTACCTCGCGGCCCATTTGGGTGGGGTCCGGGGAGGACAAGAAGGCGTCGAGGATATCTTGGGTCTGGAGAACTTTGGCGGCCTCGGCCTCGGCCTTGAGCTGAGCTTTGCGGGCCCGCACCGCGCCCGTGGTGGCGCCGACGATACCCAGGACCAAGGCCAGAATGACCAGAACGCCGCCGGCAAAGGCTGCCTTGTGGCGTTGAAACAGTTTGCTCAAAAGGTAGGACAGGCTGGGCGGTTTGGCGGTCACCGGTTCGTTGCGGAAGTAGCGACGGATGTCCTCGGCCATGGCGGAAGCGGCGTCATAGCGACGCTCCTTGTCCTTCTCCAAGGCTTTCATGGTGATCCAGTCAAGATCGCCGCGTAATTGCTTGCGCAGGTGTTTCAACTGCTCGCCGCGGGAGGCTGCCAGTTCTTGGGCCTTGGGGTCGCCTGTTATTTGGGTGCTGGGTCGCCTGGGGTCTTTTTCGCGGATGATACGGAAGATTTCGTCCCAAGGGGTTTGCGGATCGACCATACCGCCCAGGGGCCGCTCGCCGGTAAGTAATTCGTAAAGGATGGCGCCCAACGAGTAGATGTCGCTACGGGTATCCACATCGTCAGCGCCCATGCAGGCCTGTTCGGGACTCATGTAACCGACGGAGCCCACCACCAGGCCGGTGGAGGTAAGATTCATGGAGCCTTGCGGGAGAAAGCTGGTGACCGTGCGCTGGGTGGGTTCGTCGCCCGTGGTGGACTTGGCGATACCGAAGTCGATGATTTTGGGAAGGGGTTTGTCTTCCTTGGTGGTAACCAGGATATTGGCCGGTTTCAGGTCGCGATGAATGATTCCTCGCTGGTGGGCATATTGGACACCGTCCAGGATTTGGACGAACAATTCCAATCGCTGCTGGAGCGTGAGGCGGTTGTGGTCGCAGTAATCGGCCAGGGGCACGCCTTGAATATACTCCATGACGAAAAAGGGTTGACCGCGTTCGGTAGCGCCGGCGTCGTAGACCTGGGCGATGTAGGGATGGTTCAAACGAGCCAGGGTGGCTTGTTCGACTTTGAAGCGATTGAGCACCTGACGGGTGTCCATGCCCAGCTTGATCACCTTCAGGGCGACCCGGCGTTGAAAGGGTTCGGTTTGTTGCGCCAGGAAGACCTGGCCCATGCCGCCTTCTCCCAGGGGCTTGATGATTTGATAGGAGCCGATCTCGTCGCCCTCGCCGAGCCCCGTTTGGGTGAGATTGATGATGGCCTTGTTCATGAAGCTCTTTTTCTCGGCCTCGTCGTCCATGGCCAGCAGTTCGCGAACCTCAGCCTCCAGGGAAGCATCCCCGGCACAAGCCTTGACGATAAAGGCGTCGCGCTCTTCCGCCGGTGTATCCAGGGCATCGTTGAAGATGTCGTCCACCAGCCGCATGCGTTCAGGATCCATCGGAACCCTCTTTCAAGAAACGGAAGAGCCAGGCTCGGGCAGTTCGCCATTCGCGGCGGATGGTAGCCGAGGATACGGAAAGGGCTTCACTGATTTCCTTCTCATTCATTCCGGCGAAAAATTTCATCTCCACGATCCGGGCCTTGCGCTGATCCACCTCGCCCAGAGCATTCAAGGCTTCTTCCAGGGCTTCCAGGTCGATGCCTTCTTCCTCAGCGGCGTCGGTCACATTGTCCAAGCTAAGCACCATCACTCCGCCGCCTCGCTTGGCGGTATTGCGCTCGCGGGCGTAGTTGATCAGGATGCGACGCATCACCTGGGCGGCTACGCCGAAAAAGTGGGCGCGATTCTGCCAGGTAATGCGGTTGTGGTCGATGAGACGAAAATAAGCTTCGTTGACCAGTCCGGTAGGACCCAGGGTATGACCGGATCGTTCCCGGGAAATGTAGTTTTTAGAGATGCGGTGTAGCTCGCTGTAGACGGCGGCCATCAAGTCTTCCAACGCGGCCTCGTCACCTTTTTGCCAATCTTGGAGCAAAAGTGTAATATCTTTTCCTGTCATGCATTGCCTGCTTAAAATAACTTTCTAGTGTCTTATACGTCCAGAAATTGAATGGGGAAGATAAAATGGATTAAGTCAAAGGCGGCAAAATCCCGCGAGCGGCTCGAACCAGTTATGATATCTACGAGTATAGGGGGACGGGAGTCGATGATCAAGGTTTTGGTGAGCGCCTGCCTGTTAGGTGAAAAAGTTCGCTATGACGGAAAGGCCCATACAAGCGATGATCGAATCCTGGCCCGGTGGCGGGAGGAAGGCCGATTGGTGCCCGTTTGCCCGGAGTTGGCGGGCGGCATGGGCCTGCCCAGGCCCCCCGCGGAAATCCAGGGACCGGGCGGCGGTTCGGCGGTCCTGGACGCAAATGCCGTCGTCAAAACCAGGGACGGCGAAACGGTGACCGAACCTTTTCTGGCCGGGGCTCATGTCGCCCTGGCGTTGGCAAAGGAGAGCGGGGCAGCCCTGGCGATTCTCACCGAAAAAAGCCCGTCTTGCGGCAGTACGGTAACCTATGACGGGAACTTCGACGGAACCTTGATTCCGGGAGAGGGGGTGACGGCCGCCCTTTTGCGCCGGAACGGCCTGGCCGTCTTCAGCCAGAACCAGCTTGCCGAGGCTCAAGCCTGGTTGACCGCAAGGGAGCATGAGGCCTCTTGACGGAGTAGGTTATCGGCGGTGTTTTTCGCCGGGTCTTGTGTAGAATGAAGAATGAGCGTTCGATCGGGAGGTCAGAGTGTCGGTTGGTATGCTACGATTCTTAGTCAGTTGTCTTGTCGTTTCCATGTTGGCCGGTTGTGGACGAAAGGCCGTCGAACCACCGCTCAAAACGGTCAAAACCCAGTTACAAACAAGACCGGGCGGCCCCTTTGAAGTTGCCGATATTGCCGTGCAGCCCGCCCCCGATGATTTGCCGGACGTGCCGGCCGACCAGGCTGAGTTGCAAGACGACGATCTGGTCATGGGTGTGGTGATTGCCGACAGGGCCATGGCCTATCCCATTCGCTATATGGGCATGGAAATCGCCAATCACCGTATCGGCGACACGCCGGTCGCTCCCAGTTGGTGACCGCTCACCGCCACGGGCATCGTGTATGCTCGAAAGGTAGATGAACAAGAACTGACTTTCGATTTTGCCTGGGGATTGAAAAACAACAACCTGGTGTTCGTCGATCGGCAAACCGACAGCGTCTGGAGCCAGTTGAGCGGCGGCGCCGTGGACGGACCGCTTAAAGGCAAGCCGCTTCAAGCCCTGCCCATGCTGCAAACCACCTGGAAGCATTGGCGCGGTCTGCACCCGGACACACGGGTCATGAAACGCGAGCCCGAAGAACCGGAGCCGCCCTACCGATACACCACCCGAAAGCTTTGGGAACCGCCGCCGGAGGATGCGCCGCCCGCCGATACGCATGACACCGCCACCTTGGGCTTGGGCCTGGTTCGCGGCGGTAAAAGCATCTTCTTTCCCTTTCGCGAGTTGGCCCTCCTGGCGGAGCCCCATCCACTGGAACTGGGTGGCGAAACCATTACGGTTCATTACAAGGCCGATGCGCTGACCGCGTGGGCGACGGCGGAGGACGGCAGCTTGTTACCGGCTGTTTTGGCTTATGAGGAAAGTTGGCAAAGTTTTCAGCCCGATACGGAAATCTTTACGGTCAATCGGTAACACCTTCCCGGCTTCGTACAACAAAGGCCGTTTTATGCCTCGCCTTGGGATGCGGTTTGCCGTTGCTTTCTACTGCGATTGATCAACCAGGTAAACCGGCCCGGATCGTTGTCCCAATCGTTCAGGATGTCATGGATGATCATGGCCTTTTCCTGAAATTCCCACTGGGTGACCTTGCCCTCCTGCCACGCCTCGGACAACACCTCGAGACGACCCTCCAAAAAGCCCTCCTCGTAACTTTCCCGGCGTACCTTGTCTTCCAGGGCCAGAGGATGGGCAAGTCCCGCTTCCAGTAGGGCGTCGTCCAATTCCTTCAGAAGTTTTTTGCGAAATCCTTTCGCACTGCTCATGGCTCCTCCATTTCTTCTAGGATACCTTATCCGACTCGATCGCCGGCGGCAAGGAAAGCCGAACCCTGAGACCGGGTTCCGCCGCGTGAAAGTGAATGACTCCGCCGTGCGTCTTCAAAATACGGTCGGTAAGATACAATCCCAACCCCAGCCCCCTCTTGCTTTTGCGGTCAGGGGTAAAGGCGCGGATGCGCGACAGGTACTTGACATCCGGGTTCTCGCCGAAGTCGCGGATGTCGATGTTAATCCTATCCCCGTCTCGTTCGGCTCTGACCTGGATATCGGTGCCCGCGTGGATATGCGCGTTCCGAATCAGGTTTACCAACGCCTGGCTCATCAGGGAACGATCCCAGCAAACCTCTTCCGAGGGGCTTTCCAGAGAGATGCGGGTGCCTTCCCCCAGATGCTCCACCCCGGCGATGGTTTCTTCCAGCCAGGCTTTCATGTCGAAGACGGTGGGATTGACCTCCAGCTTCAGGAACTCGAAACGGGCGGCGCTTAACAGATTCTCCACCAGGAACTGCATCTTGAGCGTTTCCCTGTGGATATGGTCGTGGTAGGTGCGGGTTCGTTCCGGGAACTGCTCGCCGCGGTCGACCAGCATTTCGGCAAACTGGCGGATCACGGCCAGGGGCGTGCGCAACTCGTGAGAGGTGGCGGCCAATAGTTGCTTCTGGGCACGGTTGATCTTTTCGTAGGTCACCAATACCTGGTAGACCAACAGCAGGATCAATTCCAGGACGACCGTGGTCGCGCCGTAGATCAGTCCACGTTGATAAAGCAGGCCGGCGAGGGGCGCCTGTTCGGTTCTCAGGGTCATGCTGATATCGCCCCAATCCAGCCAGTTATCGTCGTGTCGGAAGATGATGTCCAAGTTGAACGAACGCGCGGACTGGTTCAAACGGTCCAGCCATACGGGCGGAAGATCCAGGAAATAATGCGTGTCGTCCAGGTGCAGATTGACCAGAAAGTGACCGGGCCGCCGTTCCGTGCTCATGCCCAGGAAACGCTGTTGTTCATAGAAAACCGCACAGGTCTCTTCCGGCAGTTTGGACAAAAGAAAGGCGTGAGTATCTGCATCCAGGTCGCGTCCCTCCCAGAACAAGGCGGCTACTTCCAGAAAACGGTCGTGATCGGCCGGACCCAGAATCGCCGGGGAACCGCGCATCAACTCGATCAGGCCCGCGTAGCGTTTGGGCAGGCCCGAGGCAAAGTTGCCGGGATGGTGTAACAACTCCAGATAACGGGTGTCGGCGGAGGTCTGTTCGCCCAGGCGGATACTGCCGGCCGCCACGAAAGCTTCCACCCCGGGAAACGGCGGCAGGCCCTCGATGGAACCGCCCGGTTTCCGGCGAGCCAGGGCTCTGGAAGCCAACAACCGGCTCTCCGCAAAGAAGTTTTGGGTTACCTGGCGGAGCAGTTGCTCGTTGTCGCTGATCAGGTTCCGACGCAGGTTTTCATCGGCCAGAATCAGCTTGCGGTCGTTATGCCAGGCGCGATAGAGACCGAACGGTCCGGCAACGGCCAGCAGGAGGAGCATCAGTTTGGCAATACCCAGGTACTTCTGCGACATGGGCTTATTCTAATCGAAGCACGGGCGTCGGGTGGCAAGAAAAGCACACGGCCCTTCCTGCCGCCCGACAACGTGACTTATTCGCTGACCCCGGCCAGGTCCAGGAGGAAGGCCATGTAGAAGGCGCGCTGACGGAAACGATCGAAGCGGCCGGAGGCGCCGCCATGCCCGCTGCTCATGTCGGTCTTCAGCAGGAGCTTGTTGTCGTCGGTCTTCATGGCACGCAGTTTGGCCACCCATTTGGCGGGTTCCCAGTACTGTACCTGCGAATCGTGAAGACCCGTGGTGACCAGCAGGTTGGTGTAGTCCTTGGCCCCTACCTGATCGTAAGGGGAGTAGGACAGCATGTAGTCGTAATAGGTCTTGTCGTTGGGGTCGCCCCACTCGTCCCATTCACCGGTAGTCAAGGGGATGCTCTCGTCCAACATGGTGGTGACCACGTCCACGAAGGGAACCGCGGCCATGACCCCTTTGAAAAGGGTGGGCTCCATGTTCAACACGGCGCCCACCAGCAATCCGCCGGCGCTGCCGCCCATGGCGAACAGCTTATCGGGGTGCCCGTACTTCTGAGCGGCCAGGTGTTTGGCGCAGTCGATAAAGTCGGTAAAGGTATTTTTCTTCTTCAGCAGTTTCCCGTCTTCATACCAATGCCGGCCCATCTCCTGGCCGCCGCGGATATGGGCGAGGGCGTAAACGAAGCCGCGGTCGAGCAGGGACAGCCGGCTCGAATCGAAGGAGGCGGACATGGAAGCCCCGTAACTGCCGTAGGCGTAAAGCAGCAACGGGTTTTCGCCCTGCCGGAACAATTCCTTGTGGTAGACCACCGAAATGGGCACCTCGACACCGTCGCGGGCCTTACCCATGATGCGTTCGGTCTTGTAATCGGCCGAATTGAAACCGCCCAGCACCTCTTCCTGCTTCTTGAGGGTTTTCTGCTTGCCGTTCATATCGTAATCGAAGATGGAATCAGGCGTGGTCATGGAGCTGTAACCGTAGCGTAGAACCGTACTGTCGATCTCGGGATTGCTGCTCGACCAGGTGGTGTAGGTCGGTTCGCCGTAGTCCAGGTAGTGATCGTCGCTGCCGTCCCAACGTTTGATGCGCATCATGTCCAGGCCGTTGCTTCGTTCTTCCAAGACCAGGTGATCCTTGAAGAGAGTGAAGCCGCCGAAAAAGACATCGGACCGATGGGGAATCACTTCCGTCCAATTCTTCAAGCCGGTTTTACCCACCGGCGTCGCCATCAGACGGAAGTTTTTCGCATCGAGGTTGGTGCGAATATAGAACTTGTCGCCCAGGTGAGAAACCCCGTATTGCAGGTCCCGTTGCCGCGGATGGAAGACGCGGAATTCGCCTTCCGGTTGATCGGCTTCCAGGATTCGGGATTCGGAGGAAAGCGTTTGCCAACTGCCGATGATCAGGTACCGGTTGGAACGGGTGCGGCTGATGCCTGTGCGGAAGGTGACGTCCTTTTCCTCGTATACCAGCACATCCTGATCTCGCGGGGTGCCCAATTTGTGTCGGTAGATCTGATACCAACGCAGGGTTTCCGGGTCCTGACGCGTGTAAAACAGGGTCTGATTATCGGCGGCCCAAACCACATTGGGTGTGACGTCCGTAATCTTGTCGGGCAGGATTTCGCCGGTTTTCAGGTTCTTGACCTGCAGGTCGTAGATGCGGCGGCCCCTGGTGTCGGTGCCGAAGGCCATCAACTCGTTGTTATCGCTGATCGAAACGCCTCGGATATTGAAATACCCGTGGCCCTCCGCCATGGCGTTGCCGTCAAGCAAAATTTCCTCCGGCGCGTCCAGGCTGCCTTTTTTGCGACAGCGGACGGGGTACTGCTTGCCCTCCTCGTAGCGGGTGTAGTACCAGTAACCGTTCTTGAAGAAGGGTACGGAACTGTCGTCTTGCTTGACGCGACCTTTCAACTCTTCGAAAAGTTTGTCTTGCAGCGATTTGGTATGCGCGGTCATCTTTTCGGTGTATTCGTTTTCGGCTTCCAGGTAACTGATGACCTCGGGGTTTTCCCGTTCACGGAGCCAGTAATAGTTGTCAGTGCGCACATGGCCGTGTTTTTCCAACTGATGCGGCTTCACGGCAGCCTTGGGCGGTACGGGTCGATCCGTGTCGGCTGTGGGACCCGGTTGTTTACACGCGCTCAGGCCCAGCATCAGGACCGCCGCGCAAATGAAAAATCGATTCATGCTTTTTCTCCTAAAATCCATGCAGAAGGACGTACTCTCTCCCTCTTAGTCGTAAAAAAACGGTGTCAAGTTTGCAGAAACCGGAGTCGAACTGACGATTTTGTCCCGATCATCAACTGTTTCGCGGTGTTTCCACACATCCGCATGACGGATCGCGAGCGAAAAGAAACCCAAACCTAAAAAGCTAACGTATAAATAAGTTACGGCCCTGCATCGCCGTCGCCCGAAGGGTAGGGGTCAAGTTTCCCATCCCAAGAAACGATAGGCTATGTTAGACTGATGTAAGGCAGTTGGTCTCGGCCACACCATCAAGTTCCCGGAGGAAGCTCATGAAAAGACCCGTTTCCAAAGTAGTCGTTGCCGCCAAGGCAAAAGAAGATCGTGAGCTGAAAAGAAAACGCGCCTTGGCAGTGTTGGCCGGAATGTCCCTTTCGTTGGCCGCTTTTTACAGCGCCCTCCAACTGCTGGTCTAGTTTTTTATTCCCGAACAGATATAAAAGGTGATTTTTCTCATACCTTTTCAAATGCGTTTCGTTTGATGGGTTAGAGAAGACAGACGCTCTTTGAACGAGGGACCGTTCCTCAATCATACCCATCACCAAAAATTTGTTTTCTCTGATATGAAAGGGCCGTGGAAGAAATTTCTTCTCACGGCCTTTCAAGTATCAGGCGCCGGGAAATCGCCGCATTCGGAGATCAGCAATTCCATTTTGCTCCCAAATCGTACACCTATTTGCACAGCAGTGAAACGCGTAGATCCAGTCTAAGACCGGCTTCCCAAGTACTTAACATGCCAATCCATGGCACGGGAATACGACGGTTTTTATTGCACGGACACCCAGATTTTTAACGGCGGAATCGGGACTCCCACCCACTATCACCCCAACCGACGCCGGCACGATTACGGCAAGTAGTTTTTCTCGTAGTCACTTTTTTTCAATGGCTTGGATGTTATCCTTCGCACCTTTCGCACGCGTGGGGATGAACCGTGCCCTTGTAGGCGGCAAATATCGAACCTCGAAGCCCGGAATCTCACCGCAACCGTGAGAAAGTTCCGGAACCGCTCAAATTCACCCCTGCCGTCACGAGTCCCTTGACGTTCCACCACCCACATGTCAGAATTTGCCAAAGACTCGGCGGAGCGCCCTGTCCCGATTGTTCAATCCATCGAATCGAGCCGATCAAAAGGAACTAACCCGTGTCAACGTCGCGAGTTGTGACAATCGTTGGAGGCGGCGCCAGCGCCCACGTTCTCATCCCCTTTCTGTCTGGTGCGGGGCACAGGGTCCAGATGCTGACGCGCCGGCCGGACGACTGGTCCAAGGAAGTCGAGCTTCAGCTCCAGTCGATCGACGAGGATCTCCTGAAGACGTTCACAGGCCGCCTCGCCAAGGTATCGAGCGATCCGTCCGATGTGATCCCGGAGAGCGACGTCGTCGTCCTCTGCATGCCGGTCTTCACCTACCGTCCGTCGCTGGCGAGTCTGGCGCCCCATCTCAGCCGCGACCGTAACGTCTATGTCGGGACGATCTACGGTCAGGCCGGCTTCAACTGGATGGTCGAAGAGGTCACCAGGGAGCATGGGCTCACCAACGTCACGACCTTTGCCGTCGGGCTTATCCCCTGGATCTGCCGGGTGATCGAGTATGGACGGGTCGGTGTGACCTACGGCTGTAAGGAGGTCAACGTCGCGGCGGTCTCACCCCGTGACCGCTTCGACGACCTGAACGAGATCTTCTTCGGCGCCATCTGCGAGCAATGGCTGGGCAAGGGCGCCTTCCGGCCCTCGGACAGCTTCCTGTCGCTGACCCTGTCGGTCGACAACCAGATCATCCACCCCTCTCGCTGCCTTGGTCTCTACCGCCGTTATGGCGGCCGCTGGTCGCGCAGGGAAGACATCCCTTACTTTTATCGCGATTTCGACGATCTCTCGGCCGACATCATGCATGACCTCGACGCCGACTATTCCCTCGTTCGCAACGGGATCCGCCGGCGTTTTCCGGATCACCGTTTCACTTACATGCTCGACTACTTGAGCATGGAACGGCTGTCGTATCAGTCTGAGAACAGCGACATCCGCAAGTCCTTCACGACGTCGAGGACTCTGGGTGCCATCAAACCGCCGACGAAAGGGCTCGAATCCGGCGAGTGGGTGATCGACACCGGTCACCGGTTTTTCTCCGACGACGTCTCCTACGGGGTTTGCATCGCCAAGTGGATGGCCGAAAAGATGGATCTCGAGGTTCCGACGATGGACGCGATCATCGAATGGGTCCAGGAAATCCGCGGCGAAACCTATATCGAAAACGGCAAGCTGCTGACCGAAAGCGAGAGCCTGGCCGGCCGCTTCCGCTCGGGAATTCCACCGGTCTACGGCATCGAAACCCTCGCGGGCATCGTCGACTAGTGTCATGTCAAGCTTGAGATGTCGAGCCGGAGGCTCGAGGCGGCCGGCGGCTTCCGCCGGCCTATCTCCTGCCATTACGAACCACTTGACGCTCCGCCACCCACGTGGCAGAATTTGCCGAAGCCTCGATGACCGTCCATTGGTTCGAGACAATCGGATAAAGGAACCAAACCGTGTCAACTAATCCATCGCGAGTCGTGACAATCGTCGGAGACGGGTCCAGCGCCCACGTCCTCATCCCCTTTCTGTCCGGTGCGGGGCACCGGGTTCAGGTGCTGGCGCGCCACCCGGACGAATGGTCCGAGGAAATCGAGGTTCAGCTCCAGTCGGTCGACGAACATCTCTTGAAGACGTTCACGGGCCGCGTCGACAAGGTGTCGAGCGATCCGTCCGCGTTGATCCCGGAGAGCGACGTCGTCGTCCTCTGCATGCCGGTCTTCACCTACCGTCCGTTGCTGGCGACTCTGGCACCCTATCTCAGCCACGACCGTGACGTCTATGTCGGGACGATCTACGGCCAGGCGGGCTTCAACTGGATGGTCGAAGAGGTCGCTAGGGAGCATGAGCTCACCAACGTCACGACCTTTGCCGTCGGGCTCATCCCCTGGATCTGCCGGGTGCGCGAGTATGGCCGGATCGGTGTGACCTACGGCTGTAAGGAGGTCAACATTGCGGCGGTCTCCCCCCGTGACCGCTTCGAGGAGTTGAACGAGATCTTTTTCGGCCCCATCTGCGAGCAATGGCTGGGCACGGGCGCCTTTCGGCTCTCGGACAGCTTCCTGTCGCTGACCCTGTCGGTCGACAACCAGATCATCCATCCCGCCCGCTGCCTGGGTCTCTACCGCCGTTATGGAGGTCGCTGGTCGCGCAAGGAGGACATCCCTTACTTTTATCGCGATTTCGACCAGCTCTCGACCGACATCATGCATGACCTCGACACCGAATATTCCCTCGTTCGCGACGGGATCCGCCGGCGTTTTCCAGAGCACGACTTTACCTATATGCTCGATTACTTGAACCTGGAACGGCTGGCGTATCAGTCAGAGAATATCTGTATACGCGAGTCCTTCACGACCTCGAAGACCCTGGGCGCCATCATGCCGCCGACGAAACAGCTCGAATCCGGCGAGTGGGTGATCGACACCGAGCACCGCTTCTTCGCCGACGACATCTCCTACGGGGTTTGCATCGCCAAGTGGATGGCCGAGAAGATGGACCTCGAGGTTCCGACGATGGACGCGATCATCGAGTGGGCCCAGGAAATCCGCGGCGAAACCTATATCGAAAACGGCAAGCTGTTGACCGAAAGTGAGAGCCTGGCCGGTCGCTTCCGCTCCGGGATCCCGCCGGTCTACGGCATCGAAACCCTCGAGGGCATCGTCGATTAGTACCCTCCGCGGTATATTTTCTTCTCGCCTTCTTCGTCATTATTACTCCCACGCAACATCGCCTGATCAGGCCGGGGAGCCGTCCCTTTATCCCCCATTGATGACTGCTCCGGACCTCCATGTCGATGAGGTCGGTCAGCCCATCGAACCGTTCATTTCCATCCCCGGGGGGCGCTGTGTATTCTTCCTCCACAGCCGTTCAACTCCTGCCACTTGATCAAGCGCGTTCCTTCCTGGCATTCTCTTGTTATGCTGTCCAGGAAAACGGGGGAAGACCACACTCGGCCTATCCTCGGTTTGTGGTTTGTCAAGCGTCGTGATATACCGGCTCCCGGCCGTGCAAGCCGAAGCCGCTCCCCAGCGGGGACTTGGTGAACGGACCGCTACGTTGTAGAATTCAGATGAGGTGGCGCCATGATGACCCATGACCTTCCCGAAGAGGCACTTGAAGAAGAAATCGGCATACCGGAATTGTTCACCGGACGTCATGAAGATCTTGCCTATTTTCTGAACTGGGCCTCGGAAGCAAAGCGGAAGCTGAGCCAATCCCACGTCATTCTCGCCCGCAAGCGGCGGGGTAAAACCGCACTGGTGCAACGCCTCTTCAATATTCTCTACACCCAAAACGACCCCAAGATCATTCCCTTCTATATCTGCATCGACGAAGAACCGACGACGCAGCTTGATTTTTCCGTTCGTCTATTCACCTCTCTGTTCAGTCAGTACCTGGGTTTTAAAAGACGCGATCCCGGGCTGATTCGCACACCGCTTTTGGTAGACCAACTGGCAAAAGAAATAGCCGGCGACACCTTTCTTTCGCGGATTGTGGACGAGATGCAGTCGTATGTGGTCAAAGAGCAGTCGGAGCTTGCCTGGGAGTTGGCCCGCGAACTGGGTCATTCCATCTCTTCTGTTAAAGATGAGCGCATCATCCAAATCATCGACGAGTTCCAATTTCTCGAAGATCGCGCCTTTGTCAAAGACGACCTGAAGGTCCCGGCCAAACTTGGCTCCTTCTACCAGCGCACCGGCTCCAGCAAGGTCTCTCCGCAAATCATTACCGGCAGTTATATCGGTAAGCTCTCCAAAATTGTCAGGGACAGCTACGACCACTATTACCTGGAGCCGTTGACCACCGATGAAGCCTTTGCCGCAGTGTACAATTATTCTACGGTCCTGCGGCAAGAGGTCAGCGACGAAACGGCCGCCTATATGGTGCAAGCCTGTCACCGTGACACCTACTATATCGCCCGAACCTTCAGAAGCCAATACCCACGCAAGGACCTTACTTCCAAGGAAAACATTCGCGAGATTCTTCAATTTGAAACCGGTGAAAAGGGCAACATCTACGCGATGTGGATGGAATATCTGGA
>JASJCB010000092.1 GCA_030066195.1 Acidobacteriota bacterium | reverse complement strand
GCCAGGGCGATGTCGGTGAGGTGCAGCTTCATCTCGCCGCGTTCGGCGATGTGGCGGGCTCCGTTCAGGTCGGCCTCGGCCGCTTTCAGGTAACCTCGGTCGATGTTGAAGGCCGCTCGGGCAAGGTGGCCTCTTGGGACATGGTGCATCGAGTTGGCCTTGCGCAGGGCAGTTAGCGCGTCGTCCAGCAGGGTCGCCGCTTCCTCCGGCGTGCCCTCACCGGTGCGCCAGGCGGCGTGAGCTGCACGGCCTAGGATAAGTTGATCCAAGCTCATATCCAAAAGCCAGTTGTTTCTTTTAGAAACACCTAGAGAGTACTCTGCCCGTTCTTTGGCACTTCCTAGCTTATTTTGGTCTACCAACAAATCATTGTAAAAAAATGCTGGCGTGGAGGACAAATAGGCATTCCCTCGTTCCTGCGCCAAAGTATCAACCTCGGCAAACAGGGCCGCGGCCCGTTCGGTTTCCGCCGCCTGATGACGGGCATTGGCCAGTTGGGTGCGGGCCACCATCTTCCAGAAGCTGTCGTCGGACTTATCCGCAAAGTCGACGACCCGCGTGGCCGCCTCGACCGCCCGCGGCACGTCACCCAGGGTCAACCACAGTTCGCTGAGGTTGCCTTCATTCATTGCTGCGAATTTCCAATTTTTCTGCGATAAATATAATTCGGTACAAGCAGCTAACGGCTGGGTCGCCTCACGCAAACGGCCCAGCGCTCGCAAGCCGAAACCGGCCCAGTTGAGGACGAGCGCCTGATCCGCCGCCGTCAGCCCCGGCGACGGGGTGGTCCAGGGGGTTTGGAAAAAGTTGGCCACGGCCGCCAGGTCGGCGCCATAGGCCCCGAGTTGGTGATTCAGATAGCTCTCTTCTCCCCGAAGCATTCGTTTCAAGTACACTTCTTCCGCCGACTCCTGGTGTTTGCCGGCGCGGCAACCGTGGGTTACCGCGCGGAAGAGGGGTTCCATCTCGGCCAGGGTGTCCGGTTGCTCTTTTTTCGGCTGTTGACGGTAATAGTGGTACAGGCGCTCATGGGCGGCTTGGAAGGTCTCGGGGTGGTTCTGTTCCAGTCTGGCACCGAAGTGTTCGCGGACCAGCGGGTGGGCGTCCAGTGAACCCTCGGGCCAATCTTGCGCCGAGAGCAGGCCCAGATCGCGTAGGTGGGTGATCGTGGCCTGCCATTCGCTTTGGTTTAGTCGTCTCAAGCCTTTGGTGAATTCCAAGAGTGGATTGGATACACTTCCAAACAAGCGGCGGAGTTTGCCCATAAGCCCGAGCTTCAGTTCGGTGTCGCCGAGTAAGGCATCGATTGCTCCCGATTCCACTGGACGGTCGAATAAGCCCATAAGGAAGAGCAATTCCAGTTCCGGGGTGTCGTGTAGCCAGGTTTCGTAGGCCCTCATCACCTTGAAGGCGTGTTCTCCCTTGAGATCCTCGTCCTCCAGGTTGGGGATCTTGTCGCGGCGACGCAGATCGCCGTGGTGGGCTGATTTCAAGTAGCGGCCCAGCAGGGTCAAGGCCAGGGCGTGACCGCCGTATTCGGTGACGGCCTCGGCTCGTTCTTCATCGTTGCCGTCCACGCCCAGATAAGCCAGGAGTTGGCTGCCGGCCTCAGTGTCCAGATGCTCCAGATGGTGGCCGGCGGCCAGGCCGTCCAGGTCTTCCACGACGATGCGGGTGGTGATCAGGCAGAGGCCGTTCATCTGTCGGGCCAGGGCGCGGAGGAGATGTTTCATGCCCGCATCGCGCAGGCGGCCTTGCATGACGCCCGGGGGATGTTGCAGGGGTTCCAATCCGTCCAGGATCAGCAGGGTTTTTTGCTCGGCGATCCGATCGGCCAGGCGTTGGGCTTTGGCCCAGGCATCGCCCTCGCTTGGGTCGGGATCGCCGAACCAGCGCAAGGCGTGGTCGATGAAGGGGTCTGAACTGACCTGGCGGTCGTCACCCGAGCCCTGGCTGTAAAAGCTCCAGGCATAGACCCGTTTGGCGCCGTGCCATTGGCTTTGTTTCATGGTGGTGATCCAGCGGTTGGCCAGAGCGGTTTTACCCACGCCGCCCCAGGCTACCAGGATTTGAATGGCGGTGTCGTCATCGGTCCAGGCGTTGTCCAGCATGGTTAGTTGTTGGTCGCGGCCGAAGAGTTTGTCCGGGGTGATCGGCATTTTGCTGAGTTGGATACGGGGTGGTTTTTTGGTCGCGGGCGACAGTTTGGTGTCGGTTTTGCCCAGTTGAATGAGCAGGCGGTCCAGTTCCTCGCCGTGTCGGGCCGAGTCGCGGAAATCGGCCCAGGTGAGCATGGCGAGTCTGGGTGGGAGTTCGCAGTCGGTCAGCATGATAGGAATCAGGGAGCGGCGGAAGCCGACCGGGTCGGCAGTTTGGGTCATCAGGGCCTCGAAATGGGTCCATTCGCTTTTGACCCAATTGGGGGTAAACACGGCCAGGGTCCGCTGACTATGCAGAACCGCATTTTCCATATTGATTAAAGCGGCCAGACCCAGGTCGAAATCGCGGAAATCGATGCAGACCGATAATCCCGCCGCTTCCAATGCGGGCAACAGCCATTCCCGCACCCAGGCATCTTTGGAACTGTAGCTGATGAAGACATCGAATCGATAATCGGTCATGAGGCGGGCTCCGGGTTGGTTTGGGTTCAGCATACTGGAGCGAAGCGGGCTTGTCTATAAAACCATGCGGATTTGGTGGGGTGGATCGGCTCAGGGAAATTTGGTGTGGGTGGGGTTTTAGGAGCCATGCCCGTGGAGGACGGCAATACGTGCCGGAGACCATGATAAAACAAGCAATGAGGTATTCCCGGGAGCGCCGGCGTCCCGCCGGCTGCAAGCGAAGCGACGAAGGAGCAAGCGCGAATTGTTATGGCTTTTCGGATGTTCTTTTTAACCCGCTGGAGCGAACCGCCTAATTTCGCCATGGCGAAATGAACGGTTTGCAGCCCGCGAGACGCGGGCGCTCCCGGGAATACCTCATTGCTTGTTTTATCATGGTCTCCGGGGTGTGTTGCCGGCCTCCGCGGTCTGTTTGCCGGTGGGGCATGACAATTGTTGTTTCTTCGGCTCATGCCGGCATCAGGCAAAATTACCACGGGCCAAGGTTTTACGTTAAATCACATAAAAATGGTTTACAGCCTCGTACAAAGTTCGGTAGTCTATACAGTGCAAGTACACAGGCGTTCGTTGTGCCCGTATCGTTTTCCTATTTACGAACGAGATCAATGGAGATCGCCTGATTAAAACATCAGCTTGTCCTTCTTCTATTTGTTCAGGTCAAGATTTTATCTGAGAGGCGATCCCATGCTCACTCTGCTGCTGTCGCTGGCTTTTGCGTTCCAGACTCCGGAAGCCGTGTTCGACGTCCAACGGTTCTCCCTGTCCGTGGAGCCCGTCGAACAGACCTTTATCCTGGGTAACTCCGTCGACGATCTGGTCTTTCATTTGGATTATCGCGGGCCCCTGACCGCCGGTATGACCTTTGAGGCCGAGTTGATCGGTCCCGGGCTCAGTGCGCCCAAAACCATCACGGCGTCCGCCTCCGGTCGGGCCATGACCGTGGCGGCGGCAGACCTGAACAAGGAAGGCGATTATTACCTGACCGGTATTCGCCTGGTGAGAGACGGCAAAGTAGTAGCCTTCGGCCTGCCCGATCAGGCGATGATCGAGGTCATTCCCGAAATCCTGGTGACCTCGGTTCAAGTCACCGAGCTGGGGCAGAAGGAATTGGAAGCTCGCGGTTACCTGTTCAGCGACAAGGATTACCGCACGCTCTCTTTTCAGTTGGCGTTGGTGATGGGCGCTCGCGAGCATGACATCGAAGTATCCCTGGCCGTGCCTCGCACCAGTGAATCCAGCTTTGAACCCATCTTGATCGAAGACCCCTTTCAGCCGCCCGTTAAAGTCGTGCCCATGTTCGAACTGGAGCCCCTGCCCGATGAATACAGTCCCGATCGCAATGTCAAGGAAAGTGCGCCGAGATACGATGTCTTCAGCCTGTTGTTGATTCCCGGCGATATGAGTTATCTGAAAAAGCAATTCTCGGTTACCGCCGTGGTGGCCAACGTGTCGCCGCAAGGTACGCAAGCCCATGTGACCCGGCTGAAGGCGGAGCTGTTGTTGCCCTCGCCCGGCGATTTCGGCCTGCCCATCACCCTGGACGGCCCCCAGGTTCGCGACGTGGTGAATGCGGGCGAGGACCGCCTGGTAGGCACGGCCGACGACAGCAACACCCTGGACCCCGGTGAAGAAGGCAGCGTGGAGTACCTGGTTCGCGGCGAAATTTCCGGGCTGTATACGGTCAAGGCCGTCATCAGCGGTGAAATCCAGTTGCCCCAGGGCACCGTCAAGCTTCATTCCCAAAGCCAGGGCCGTGTGTTGGTGCGTCCCGATGAATACACCATTACCATGGAACACCCCGATACCGTGGCCGAGGGCGACGCTTACCAGATCCACCTGGACTTCAATAACACCGGCAGCACCGTTCTGGAGAATGTCAATGTCTCCCTGCCTGCCGCCGCGCTCATCGGCACCACCCTCGACGGTTCCAGCCAGGTGCAATCGATCGGCAATATTGCGCCCGGCGAGACCAAACGCGCCACGTACAATATGCGCGCCGAGATCAGCGGCGAGGTGGTGGCCAGCTACTTCAAGATAGAAGGCGAGGTAGAGGGCAACCTGCACCTGCGCGTGGGCATCGGTGAAAGCGGCGAGCGCTTGACGCCCTATGTGGTCAAGTTCCCGCAATCATTCGACGACAACCTACCGTCCGAGTTGGTGACCCAGTTACGGCGCTACGCCAAGAAGTTGCTGGACTTCGGGATGATGCGCGAGGACGAGTTGCCCGCGGGTTACGTGAAGCCCGCCAACGGCGTGCGCGGCCGCTTGAACCGGGACTGGGCCAAGGCGGCCCGTATGATGGACCTGGGCATCAGCGAGCGCGAGACGGCCGTGCATATCTACGCCTCCTGGGTGCGTTCGTTGGGCGATCCCGTCACCGACAGCCTGCGCCGTAAGTTGTTGGAAGACGACCTGGGCGTAGACGCTCATTTCGGCGCCTGGTTGGACAGTGTGTTCACCGGTCTTTCCGGCGAGCAGATCATTGCCGCCATGGCTGAACTCCTGGAAGATGTGCCCAATCTCTTTCTGGCCGTGGTCGAAGGTAGTTCTCTACAGGTCACACTGGAGCACAACGGCAACTACGCCACACAGTTGGGCCTGCACGGCGTGCCTTTCGGCCAGGTGCTGCCCATGGGAATCGATCGTTACCTGGTTTGGCTGTCGGATGCCGAAACCGCGCCCAAGTTGACCCTGGGCGGCTCCAATATTCAGGCGGCCGTCATGTACGACGGTCCCGGCGGGCGGTTTGCCTATAGCGGCGGCGCCTGGAACCCGAGCGGCAGTCTGAAGCTGGATTTTATCGATAAAGACAGCCTCAGCGTGGCCCAGTCAGGCAAGCTGCCGGAAATCCTGACCGGCGCCCCGGTTGCGCCCAAGGCGTTTACGCTCGACAGCGTGGTGCAGACCAACCCGGTCGAATGGCCCAAGGCCGACAGGTACGGCCGCACCGTCCTGCTGCTTTTCTCCAAGGCGATCGACCTGAACAGCCTGGACCCGCTGGAAGAGCGCTTCCTGATCAACGGCAAGCCGGTGGTGGCCGTGACCACCGAGTTGGACGGCCGTATCGTCGTGGCCTCGGCGGCCATGCCCCTGGGTCCCTACAAGCCGGTGACCTATGACCTGGGTGAAATCACCGCCCGCGACGGGCAGACCATTGCGGCGCAACAGGGCACGGTGACCACGTCCAGTTTCTTCACCGGCGTTTCGGTGGCCGGTCGCGTGGTCGACCACGCGGGCAGCGATTTAAGTCAAGCGCGTGTGTTCCTCTACCAGAGTGGTTATTGGGAGTTAGAATCGAATGGGGTGAACGATCCTCGTCTGGATTTCCCGCTGGGCAGCAATCACCATTTCAAGATCTTCGACGAGACCACCCTGAGCCCGGACGGTTCCTACGGTTTCGACTTTGTCAGTGATCCCGCATTGGGATTCAAGATCGGCGTATTGCTGGGTGACGGACGTTACCAGGAGCGCATGTACTTCCCGCGCGGCGTCAGCCAGGAGGTTCAGGCCGACTTTGCCTTCGTGTACATGGGTGGTGTCGAGGGTTATGTTTATGACGACAACGGCAACCCCATTGCGGGCGCGCCCATCTACCTGGTCAACCAGTACAACCCGCTTTCGGCGGCGCTGACGTATACCGACATGGCCGGTTACTACAGCGCGGCCAATATCGAGGTGGGTTACATCCAGGTGAAGTCGCGGCAGGGCGATAACATCGGCTGGGGCTCGGGCTATTTGACGGCGGCCGACAGTCCCGTGCGTATCGATGTGGTCATCGACAATCCGGTCGCCTCGTTCGCGGGCAAGGTGGAATACCAGGACGTCGCCGGCAATCCCACGCCCATCGAGGGCGCCTTCGTGGGCGTGTTGATGAACGAAACCTTCGAGAGTTTCGCCAATGAAATGAGCTACGGCATCTCCCACACGGTCGGCGTGCGCACGGAAGCGGACGGCACCTATAACCTGGACAACATCCCGCCGGGCCAGGGCCGTTTGGTGGTCTACCATCCCGCCTACAGCTTGCAGGAGTTGTCGGTACAACTGGTGGAGGGCGTCAACCCCGACCAGAACATCACCTATTCGTTCGCCGAGTTCGAGGGCGGCGCCGTCACCGGATTCGTGCAGGACAGCAGCGGGAATCCGCTCAGCGGGGCTCGGGTTTCCGGCAACAGCATGGTGGTTTACACGGGCGCGAACGGCGGCTTCACCCTGGACGGCATTCCCCTGGGCCGCGACGTGATCATCAGCGCCGAAAGCGCCGACGGCAGCGCCTCCGGTTCCGCGTCGGTTTATCTGGATCTGGCCAACCGCACCTACAGCGGCCTGCTGATTTCGCTTTACCAGCCGACCATCGTTTCCGGTACCTTGACCAACGCGGCCGGCGAGCCCATGGCCTATTATCCCATCGCCAAACATATCGAAGTCTCGGGCGCCGCTAAGGCCGATGCCCGGAGTAAAAACGGTTACGACTGTCAACCCTTCGCCTATACGGATGAATACGGGAACTGGTCGGCCGAATTGGAATGGGAGCCGGACACCCTTTACGCCTTCGCCGCGATCAACTCCCCGCGCCTGGCCGAGGTGCGCGACGTGTTTATCGATCCGGCCGATCCGCAACCGGTACACATCATACAGCGCGCTACGGCCCCGGTTTCGGTGCAGCTGTTGGACGCCGCCGGCAACCCGGTGGTGGGCGAGGTCCAACTGACCCAGGAAGTGGGTGACCCGGACTGCAACTGGTGGGGTCTGCGAACCCAACGCAAGCTGACCTTGCTGACCGATTACGAGGGCCGGGCGCACTTCACGTTTGTCAACACCGGCCCGATCACCCTGACTGGGAACAGCATCCTGCTGGGTCAGGCGACCAATCCGCCGATCACGTTGACCGAGGCGGGCTTGAGCATGCCGATCCAGTTCGACCAGAAGGACCTGGGCAGTATCCTGGGCCAGGTCTACAACGTGAACGGCATCGATCTGGCCCCGGCAGGCACCAAGGTCTACGCCTACGTGGGCGTGAGAACCTTCCTCAACGGTCCCGACAGCATGTCGGCCGTGACCGAGGTGAACGAGCAGGGCGGCTTTATCTTCGATGGACTGGTTGAAACCGGCGCATCGCACAAGGTACACCTGATCTTCTACAACGAGACCGAGAACCTGTTCGCCGAGGCCCATGTGAATATGCACGGCAGCCTGGTCTACCGCCAGGACGTGCAATTGAAACGCCGCAGTACGGTACGGACCCGGGTGATCAATTCGGACGGCAGCCCGGCCGATTTTGCGACCGTACGCCTGGACTATCGCGATGTGACCATGTCGTCCGGCGCAAACGGCTGGGCGGCGACCATGACCAAGGCGGGCGGCACGCACCAGGTGACGCCCTCGCAGCCCTACCACGATTTCGAGAACGTGCCCTCCGGTCCCATTCGCCTGTACGCGGTCGGCCCCAACGGGCTGATCGGCATGCGGGAATACGCGGCCCCGGTGGACGGCGGTCTGGTGGACGTGACCATTCGCCTGGAGGCGCCTTCCAATATTCGCGGCATCTTCCTGGATCACCTGGACGCGCCCATTGTGGATGCGGAAGTCCAATTGCGGCGCGGCAACGAGTTGTTGGAGTCGTTGTTGACGGGCAACAGCGGCGACGATTCCGGGAAGTTCGCGTTCCTGGAAATGCCCATGCGCAGCTATAACCTGCGCGGCACCGACCCGCTGACCGGCCACCGGGCGCACGCGGAGGTACGCACCTCGCCCTTCCAGCCGGACGTCTTCGTGAACCTGAAGCTGGACCCGGTCATCGACCTGGAAGGCGTGCTGACCGACGGTAACGGCGCCCCCGTGGTGGGCGCCATGGTGAGCCTGACCCACCGCGACTTTGCCCTGCCGCTATTGACCGGAACCGATATCAACGGCCGCTACCGCTTCGACCAGTTGCGGGCGGGTGAGTATTCGTTGGTGGCGACCAAGCGCGGCATCAACGGCAACGCCGCCGCTTCGGTGGACCTGCTGGGGCAGACCGGCGATACGATCACCCAAGACCTTGGCTTCGAGCGCACGCTGGACATGACCGTCAAGGTGCTGCAAGTGGACGGCACGCCGGCCGCGCGGGTATTGGTACAAGTCCATACGAGGCGCTACGGGCAGCACATGTCGTTCACGGATGATCAGGGCGAAATGCGATTGTTGCAAATGCCCCTGGACGAATACAAGGTAGAGGTGGAAGATCCCGCCACCCTGGCCAAGGCATTCGCCACCTGGCGTCTGACCGATTCCGAGCCCGATCAAACCGAGCGCACGGTGCGTTTCCCCGGTTACGGCTCCATCGTTGGCTCCGTGCTGGACCAGTTGGGCAATCCCCTGGGCGAGGCCGTTTCGGTCAGCTTCAGTCACGCGTCGCAGAGCGCCTGGTCCTACACCACCGAACGTACGGTGAATACCGACATCGACGGCTTCTTCCGCATCGGCCGTTTGCCGCTGGATACACCCATCACCCTGAAAGCCTACAACCCCATTACCTTCGAGTGGGACGAAACCCGGGTGACCCTGACCGATCACCTGGAGGAACAGGAAGCGAGCCTTACCTTCCGGCCGTCGACCTCGGTCAGCGGTACGGTCACCTTCAGCGACGGCACGCCGGCGGCAAATGCCCGCGTGCGCATCAGCGACCCGGTACCGTTCGAGGTGCGCACCGACGCCCAGGGCGCCTACACCATGAACTCGGTGCCCACGGGCGAGATCGAGTTACGCGCCTTCGAGGATCGCGGTTATCGCGAGGGCAAGAAGGTCATTACCATCAACGTGCCGCTGAACGGCATCCTGGTGCCCGTCGTCAACCAGGACATCGTGCTGGAAGGCATCGGCGCCATCGACGGCATGGTGCGCTACATAGACGGTTCGCCGGTGACGGGCGGTCAAGTAACCGCTTACGACAAGGACACCGGACGCCGGGTCAAGTCCACGGCCATTTACGCCGACGGCAGCTTCCACTTCCTGAACATGCCGCTGGACAGTTATGAACTCCTGGCCTACGACCGCAAATACGGCCGCGAGACGGATCGCGTGGACGCCGTGTTGGCGACCGACGGCGCAATGATCACGCCGGAACTGCAAATGCCCGTGGATTACACCATCTCCGGCCAGGTGCTGGACGCCCTGGGCGCGCCCGTGGTGGACGCCGTGGTGGAAGTCTGGTACTTCAAGGGCAGCGGTTACCGCCGGCTTTACAGTGCGGCCACCAACGACCAGGGTTACTACCAGGTAAGCCGGGTCTTCCCGGGCCAGTACCGCCTGGAAGCCTATACCCGCGACAAACTCTACTCGGTGAACCGGACCTTGCTGCTGGACAGCGACAAGCCGGGCACCGACCTGCTGCTGGAACCGCGCGCCTGGATTCTGGGCACGGTTTACGACCAGGCCGGGCTGCCCTTCAACGGCGGCACGGTGACGGTCACCCAAAACGGCGTCGCCTTCAAAGCGACCGTGGAGCCCGACGGCGAATACTATATCGACGGTCTGCGCCCCGGCGCCTACGACATGGACGTCTCGGTGGCCGGCGGATGGGTCCGTTACCAGGACAACGGCTTCCTGGCCGAGGGTCAAAACAGCATCCCCGTGGAGACCGGACCCACCGTCAGCCTGTCGGGTCAGGCCTTCTTCAACAGCGTCAACGGCGGCGGTTTCTCGGCCTACCTGGTCAACGACCAGGGCATTCGCCGACCGTTGACTCTAGATGCTTCCGGGCAGTTCACCATGTCCTTCATCCCGGCGGGCATGCCGGTGAAGCTGGCCATGTCGCGCATGCCCTACAGCCGCACGGTGGTGCTGGGCGCCTATCACCAGGACACCACGCTGGCCGAAGCCTATACCCTGGACAGCACGCCGCCCGTCATCACCCATTTGGACACGCTGCCCGCGACGGTTTACGCGCCCTATACCTTCAACTTCCAGGTGGTGGATTCCGAGCCGGACAGTTGGATCGACCCCAACGGCACGCGGGTCTGGCTGAACGGCAAGGACGTGACCGCTCATTTCACGACTACCGGCACCACCATCAGCGGCGGCTTTACCACCTTCCCGGTCGGCACCGTGCGCGGCGACAACTACTTGAAGGTGCGCGCCTACAACCACAGCCGCGCCATCGCCGAACAGACGATTATCTTCAACGCCGACCAGAACGGCACGCACATGGTGGTGCGGCTGAAGCACAACAACAGTTACGTGGACGGCAGCGTCCGCGTCAACGGCGAAGTAAAACCGGTGACAGCGACACAGGGCGCGGTCTACGAAAGCCTGCCGTTGGGCCCGTTGGACGTGGTGGGTTATAACGACAACTACGGCTACCGGCGCAATATCACCGTCAACAACAACGAGTTCACCCAGTACGTAACCCTGGACCTGGAAGAATACGCCGACTACGTGGGCCGGGTCCTGGATCCGGACGGTCAGCCCGCCGCCGGTTACCCGGTTCACCTGGTTTATTACAGCGATGTCTTCACCGAGACCACCGACGCCGCCGGCAACTTCAGCTTCGATTACATGGAACTTCGCCAACATGACTTCTTCGTGGACCATAACAACCTGTACGTCTTCGAGGACCTGCCGAAACCCATCCACAACAAGCAGGTCATCGTCATCGGCGACGTGACCCTGCAAGGCCGCGGCACGGTGACCGGCACGGTCTACGATTCGGACGGCATCACGCCCATGCCGAACCTGACGGTGACGCTGCAATACGAGGACGAGGGCCGTTACCTGCCGGACCAGACCACGGTGACCGATGCAAGCGGTTATTACTCGCTGGCCGATGTCTGGACCTATCCCTTCGTAGTCTCGGCCTACGACCCGGTGATCAAACGCGGCGGCAGCGCCGAGGACCGCATCAATTTCCCCGGCCAGATCCTGACCAAGGATCTGACCCTCTCGCCCACCGGCACCATCACGGGCATCTTGCTGGATCCCACGGATCAACCGGCAGCGGGTGAAACGGTGACTTTCGAGCACCTGGGCGGCAGTTGGTACCGGGAAGTCGCCACGGACGCAAACGGTCAGTTCTCGGTAGAGGACGCGCCCAGGTCCCATATCCGCGTTGCGGCGGTTACCCAAAACCAGGACTGGTTGGTGGAGGACGTGAACCTGTCCTACAGTCCCGACCAGAACAGGACGTTGCGCCTGAAGGCAAATGCGCTGCCCACCATCGACACCGACGGCCTGGCGACCGTTTGGGACCCCGACCACCCCTACTCCGCCAGGGTCCAACTGCGCGACGACTATGCCCTGGACTATGTGCAAATCGACTTCAGCGGCGTGTATACCGATTCGGTGACCTATGATTTGGGGGGATATCGAACGAGGGCTAAAACCTACGAGGTGAGCCCGCAACCCACCCTGGCGGAAGGCCCGATGACCATTACCGTTACGGTTGCCGATAAGTTGGGCGCCGTTCGCCAGGAATCGGTCTTGGTGGATGTCCGTTTCGATGCCGACGGTCCGACCATCGCCTTTGCCGGCCCCGCCGAGGGCGCGATCTACAATGAAGGCGATCCCGTGACGGTGGAAGTCACGCTTACCGATCCCAGCGGCGTGAACCGCGCCGAGTTCTACCTGGGCGACGAACTGCTGGGGACGGACAACAGCAGTCCCTTCCAGTTGCATACCTTCGCCCCTGACGTGGCGGTTGCCCAAGACATCAGCTACACCATCCGCGCCTATGATCAGGTCGGCTTCCAAAGCACGGCGCAACGGACGATTCACGTGCTGCCCGTCACCACAACGGATGCGCCGGATGTGAACCTGATCTCGCCGGTCAGCGGCATCGTTGCCCCCATTTCCATGGATGAGACCGAGCTGCACCTGCCTCTGGTTGCCGAATTGTCGGATGCCGAGGGATTGAGCTATTACGAATGGCGCGTGAACGGCGAAGTGGTGTTTGCCGGCAACCTCTACGGCAAGCAGATCCCCCAGAACCTCACCTATACGATTCCCGAAAACCAACGCAACGCGGGCCGACTGGACCTGTCGCTGACGGTGCGGGAACTGGGCGGCCTGGAAACCGTGGTTGAAACCCAGGTTTTCGACATCCAGGGCACGGTGCTCACCTCCAACCTGGAACTGCCCAACTGGGACACCTCGTCCTATGACGGGCAATCCCTGATTCTGGTAGGCGGCACCCACACCATCGACGGCGAGCACCAGTTTACCGACCTGGTTCTGGTGAACGGCGCGGTCCTGACCCAGACAGACTCGACGAGTTTCGATGAGGTCATCGCGAGCACTAAAATCAAGGTGGACAACCATCTGGCGCTGCACCACGGCACCAGGGTGGATGTGCGCGATAAGGGTTATCACTACGATCCCGTGGACGTGGAGCGAAGCATCGGCAGTTTTGCGGGCCTGGGCAGGAACCGGACGGACGAACGCCGAACCTACGGCTCGCCGTTCCGGCCCGTGTTGCCGGGCGCCTGGGGCGGCGGCGGTGCGATTAAACTGGAAGCCGCGGACATGTGGATCGTCGGTGATATCGACGCGAGTATCAAACCCGTCGGCAACCACACCGATAAGACCGGCGGCAGTATTTGGGTTATCGCCGACCGGTTCCACGGCAAGGGCTCCCTGATTGCCAGCGGCAGGATCGTGGGCGATCCGTTCGAGTACATCCACCACGGCTCCGGCGGGCGCATTGCCATCTACGGCGACTTCCAGGGTCACGTGGAAGCCTACGGCGGCAGTACGGCCGGCGCGGGCACCATCTATCGCAGAATTCCCGACGTGACCAAGCTCGACGGCTACCTGGACGTGCTGGAAATCGCCAACAAACCGGGCAGCGCCGTCGGCAACAGCACGCCGATTCCCGCCTTGATCGACATGGAAGTAGGCGTCGACGTCAACGGCAACACCATCATGGAAGGCGGTCAGCCCGTCGCGGTGTTGGATGTAGCGGACCCGAATTTGTTGACGCCGGGCAGCTATATCGGTCACCACATTTCCAAGGCCGGTGAATATGAAACCAGTGCACCCGTGGCGGAGCAGAACCTGACGCAATTGCGGTCGGCGCCCGGTGAAAGTTTCGGCAGCTTCGTCGCCGGCGACCGCATCGAGGTGAATTACAAGCTGGACGAGATCCGGGTCTATGACGGCGGCAACTACCACATGTTCGGGCGTGCGCCGACGGAGAAGCTTACGGTCGAAAACGCCGGATTGAGCACCTCCGGTCCCGATGCCGATATGAGCACGGCCGATGTGACCTTCACGGGCAATATCACCCTGGACGGCAACTTCTCATGGGGTCGCCTGACCCTCGACGATACGGTGACGTTTACGCTCACGGGCGATTCCAAGGCGAACGACCTGGATGTGCTAAGCGGCGTCCATACCCTGAACGGCAGCGTGACCGCGGCGAATACCATCAACATCGCCGCGGGCGCCACGCTGCAAACGCCCTACCGGCTTCGCTCCTCCTCGCTGAAGCTGCATGCCTCGCATATCACCCTGGACGGCCTGGTCAAGTCGACCGACACCGGCACCGAATCGGGCGCTATCGGCAGCGGCCACGGCGGCCTGCCGGGCGGCGATCATCGGTCGGGCCAAACCTACGGGTCGCTCTACTATCCCACCACCTACGGCAATGCCGACTATTACACCAGCTATGCCGGCGGTCATATCACCATGAGCTTCGATCGGCTGGATCTCAACGGCACCGTGGACGTGCGCGGTCTCGACTGGCGCGGCAGCGCGGGCAGTATTCTGTTGGACGGCAACCCCGGCAGCGTGCTGGCCGGCGGCGGCGTGCTGGACGCGAGCGTGATCGTGGACCAAAAGGACGGCGGCGGCGGCCGGATTGCCGTGCTGGTTCACGACATCACCGGTTTCACCGGCCAAACCCATGTTCAAGGCACCGCCAATCCCTGGTACGCGGCCGCGGGCGCGGGTACGGTCTACTTCCAAACCTTCGATTGGCCGCTGGGTAAGTTGCTGGTGGATAACGCCGGCCGGGTCACCTATGACGGTTCCACCCTGCTGCCGGGACTGGGGACACGCACCGCCGACACCACGACAGGTGACGGTCCCGTGATCACGGGCAGCAACTTCCCCAACAGTCTGAAGGGCCTGTACGTGGCGGTAGACGGCTACGATCCCGTGCGCATCGCCTCCAATACGTCCACGGAACTCTACGCCGAGGAAGGTCAGAACTTCCCGCCGCTGGCCGCGGGCGACACCTATGCCGGCCTGCACAAGCTGAATGTTCTGGAAGTGCGCGGCGAAGCGAGCTTCTACAGTCCCGATCCCATCGAGCTGACGGAACCGGCCCTGGTAACCGGCGGCGCGGATATCGGCGGCACCGTGGTCGACCAGCCCGCGGCACCGGCCGTTTACGACAACACCACGGTAACCCTGATCGATCCCAATATCACATCGCTCACCCTGAACAATAACGCGATCGCCACCGCCGAGGTGCCGCTGAATCTGGAAAGCCTGACGCTGTCCGGCGGGTCTCAACTGATCTACAAGGACACGGTCAACAGCGGTGCGGTGCTGGTGGACGGCTCGCAATTGCACTCGTCCACCAAACAAGGCCAGGCGTTTACGGCGACCTCCGTGACCCTGACCAACGGATCTGTATGGACCGTGGCCGACCGGGTCGGGTCCACGCCCTGGATCTTGTCCGCCCATATCTCCGGCGCCCTGAGCATCGACGCCACGTCTACCGTCACCACCACCGGCGAGAACAAACGCGGCACCGCACATACGCCCTGGTCGGGCAGCAATTATGCGACGCCCTCCCACGGCGGCTTCGGCCAGTACAAGGCTCACGCCTACGGCAATAACTACCCGGTACAAGGCTCCTTCGCGGATCCGAAACTCTACGGCGGCGAAAACGGCGGCGGGGTGATTCACATTACCGCCGACACCGTCACCAACGAGGGTTCCATCATCGCCGACGGCTTCGAGGGTCCGGGCGGCTCCATTCAACTCAGGGTCAACAACCTGACCGGCGCCGGATTGGTTTCGGCCATGGGCGGTGACGCCACTTACGGTGAGGCCGGCGGCCGCATTGCCGTCTACTACAACCTGGACGACAGCTTTCGGAACACCATGACCTTCCGCATGGAGCGCGCCTTGGCCGAGACCTTCGGCAGTTACAGTTACGGCGGTTCGGGCACCTTGTTCTTGAAGGGCAGTGCGCAAACCCACGGTGAACTGATCGTCGACGCGAAGTTCGACCAGATGGGCGATGCTCCCGAGAACTTCAATATGGACGCCCACGAACGGATGACGGGCATCACCGGACCCGCGCAGTTGGCCCTGTCGATTGCCGACGACGACGCCGATCCCACGGTCATCCGCGAACTTTCCTGGACGAACCTGCCGCCCGGTCTGGCGGGCCTATATGCCCGTTTCGACGACGGCGGTACGCCCCGCTTCGTCCAAATCACCGACAACACCTTCAACTCGATCACCCTGGCTGAACCCGTCAGCAACCTGGTGGCGTCCGGCACGGTCATCGACCTGGTGCTGCGCTTGGATCGCCTGACCCTCGAGAACGGCGCCCAGTTGCACTTCAAAGGCATTATCGAAACCGATGAGCTGGTTCGCTCCGGCGATGACCTCAACAGTGTCTGGTGTCGCGACCTGGTGACCCCCGACGCCACCTTCGTCGTTGCCAATGAGCGGCTGCGGTTGAGAATGACCGAGCCCGACTGGTCGACCGTGGACGTGCAGGTGAACAACGCCGACCTGTTCATGGACATGCCCGTCACCATTCGCGACCTTGCCATGGTGAACAGCACCATGACCCATTCCTATATAAACCGTTGGACTATCGAAAAGGGTTATGTGGACATCACCGCCCGCCATGTCACCCTAGATGCCGACTCTGCCTTCAACGTGGACAATAAGGTCGACCTGAAGGCACCCAACGGCAGCGACAACCCGCACGGCGGCTACAGCGACGGCATTACCAAGGTCTACGGTTCCGTTTTGCGGCCCGCGACCTACGGCCCGGCTTACGGCGGCGGACGCATCGAGCTGAAGGCCGAGACCATTTCCGGCGGCCGTTACACCGCCGATGTGGCCGCGCCCCGTGTCAACGGCAACGGCAGCGGCGGTTCCGTATGGCTGGAGGCAACCACGATTACCGGGAACATCCTAGCCACCGCGGACAGCTACGACGGCGGCCGCGTTGCCCTGATCGGCAACCTGAGCGGCGCCACCTACGAGGCGCATGCCTATACCCTGGACAACCGCGATCCGCAGGCGCCGGGCTCTGTGTTTGTCAAAGACGCGTCCCAGGCGTACGGCACACTGTCCTTCCCGCAAGAACCGGGACGCACCACGGCGGATCACGCGCTCATTCCCACCATTCCGCTGACCACCCTGGACCCCAACTTCACGGCTACCTACGACTTGGGCGCCCATACAAGCCAATTGAGCCTGCCCAACCTGAGCTTCGTGTTATCCGATGTCAACGCGCTCTACAGCATCGTTGCCGACTATACGGGTTACGAACTCGTGGTGAACGGGGACACGGTCAATACCTATCCCGTAACCGCGAATGAAATGTCGGGCGATGAAGCGGTCTTCACGGTGACCGGCGACCTGAGCACGCTGATGCAAGGCGACCAGATCCAACTGGCGCTTCGCCTGGATGCCATCGACTTCTGCGCGGACTGCACCGTGGGCCCCGACCACCTGCTGTTGTTGGACGACAACGATCCCTGGCTGGAAAGCTTTGCGGTCGCGCCCCTCTACGACGGCAAGCTCATGGAAAACGAACCCTTAACCGTAAGCCTGCGCGCCGATGACCACGTGGAGGTGGCAACGGTTGCCGTGACCTTCAACGGGACGACCCTGAATGCCTCGGGTGAGGGGCCCCACGATTTCGTTTTCCACGCGCCCGCGACCGGGGCGGTGGAAACGCCCTACACCATTTCCGTTACCGTCACCGATACGACCGGAAATACCTTTGTCCACGAACCCATCTACACCGCGGCGCCCGCGCCCGAACCGGCCTACGAGGTACAGTTTATTACCAACACGGGCGCGGAGACCGGTCTCGACGGTTGGGTAATCGCCTCCGGTTCCTGGTGGTCGCGCACCGGTGAAAACTACAGCATGACCCCCTTCGAGGGCGACAAACTCTTCATGGGCGAGCTGTACAACGGCGCGACCGAAATCTACCGCGAGATCGATGTCACCGCCTATCGCGAGTCGATCGATACCGGTTCCCAATCCTTCCTGGCCGAGGTCATGACCGCGGGTTACAACTCACAAGATCGAATGGCGATCGCCGTGGATTACCTGGACAAGAACCGCGCGCTCATCAGCAGCTTCCAAACCGATTGGGTCAGCAGCTATCGAGTCTGGGTACCGATCAAGCAGCATGTGATCCCGCCGCTCGGCACCCGGCACCTGCGTTTGCGCCTGATCAGTTTCAGGGGCGAAAACCAGACGACCCGTACGTTTTTCGACGCCGTCAGCCTGGTGGCGGAACCGCGCCTGACCACCACCGATCACGATCTGGAGATCGGCACAATCATCGCGCCCGCGAATGTCTTCATCACCCAGGGCTTCGACATGGTGATTCCGGTCCACAACCCCAGCCCGCACACCGAGACTGATGTCGGCGTTCACGCCTACGACGACACCACCGGTTTGCAGTGGTCCACCACCATTCCCTCGTTGGGTCCCGGCGAGACCGTGGACGTGGTCTTTACCTACGCACAATGGGATGACCAGGAAGGCGTCCACTCCTTCCGCGCCGTGGTGGATACGGTGACCGGCGAAACCGACAGCGCCGACAACACGGTGACCTTCCCCATCGAATTCACGCGGCCTACCCCCGTCGTGAACAGCAACCTGCTGGTCAACGGTAATTTCGACGATCCGCCCCAGGTGGGCTGGACCACGGTATCGGGCAACGTGACGCAAGAAACGGCCTCCATCTACGCAACCGCAATCGACGGCGATACTTTCGCGGGTCTGGGCACCGGCGCGGCCGCCTACCAGCAGGTCAACGTTTCCGCCTTCTCCGCGGCGATCGATGCGGGCACCCAGCGGTTCGGCTACATGGGTTACCTGGCCACCGCAACCAGCAACGATTACGGCAGCATGGCGATCGAGTTCCTGGATGCCGATTTCAACTCGCTGGGCATATCGAGCAGCGACAGCTACGGCAGCAGCCTCTCCTCCTTGGATTGGCACTATGTTGCCTACCAGGCTTCGGCTCCCGCGGGTACCCGCGCCGTCCGGCTGCACCTGTATGCCAACCTGTCATCAACTCCCAACGGCGCCTACTTTGACGCCCTGTACCTGGCCGGATTGAGCGGGGCGCAAACCCCGCCGGCCCCGCTGGTCTACTACCGCTTGGATGCCGACGATATCGCCGGCGGCCAGGTGATGGATTCCATGGGCTTACAGAACGGCGTCATCGGCGCTGCCGATAGTCAGCCCGGTATCATCGGCGATGCCTTACACGACAACGGCGGCATTCAAGTGGCCGCGCAACCTGCCTTCGACTTCCCCGGCAACCGTCTCAGCTTCCAGATGTGGTTGAACGCGGACGCCTACGACAACCTGAACCCGCAACTCATGGGCAAGGCGGGCGTCTTCCGCTTCTACCGATCGGCGAATGAGGGCCGCTATGTCTTTGAAGTGACGGACGCCCTGGATCAGTCTACGGTTTCGGTGACTTCTCCGGGCGACCTGGGACAGAACAAGTGGCATCATCTGGTCGGCGTCTACGACGGTGCGGAACTGATCCTCTATTACAACGGTCAGCCGTTTGCCCATGCGCCGTTTACCGGCAATATGGATACCGCGATCAGCGATCTTTGGGTCGGCGACATCAATCATTTCCAGGGATCGGTGGACGAGGTCGGCTTGTGGAATGTCGCCCTGACGCCCGACCATGTGATCGAACTACACCGCCTCGGCCGCGAGGGCGCGGGTTACGGTCTGTTCGATGCATTACCGCCCGTACCGGGCCAGGGCGTTGCGGGACCGCTGTACTTGGGTAAACTGGACTCCGGTCAAAGTTTCCAGGCGGAAATCACCGTGGATGATCAATATCCGGATTACGTGACCGCCGATTTCAACGGTCAATCCGCTACAGTCAACGCACCGGGTCCCTACCAGTTCAACTTCACCGCGCCTGCACCGGCAACGGTGGATGAAGTGCATACCGTCACCTTCACGGCCTACGACCAAAGCGGCAACAGCAGTACGGCGACCCTGGATGTCACCGTGCGTCCTGCCGATACGGAAAACCCGGTCGCCACCGTGGTCTCGCCGGTGGACGGCTCTTCGATCGATGCCGGCGTGCCCGTGGAGGTGACCATCGCCGGCGCGGACAACCAGGCCGTACGCCGCATCAGCGCGACCTTCAACGGTTCGACCAGGGAAGAAATCTTCACCGATGCGGAAACCGGGCCGAACAAACAGGCCGTCTTCAACTGGCTGGTTCCCTCGGAACAGGGCATATCCTATACGCTGGATGTGACGGTGGAAGACCGCTCCGGTAACCTGGGCACCACATCCGCTACCTACACCTCGAGTACCGGTCAAATGGTGATGCCCACGGCGCACTGGACCTTCGACAACCAGGATCTGGTCGACGGGTCGCCCCGGGATGTCATCGGTAATTTCAATGCCCACTACAAAACCGCCCAAACCGGCAATGCCTCGTACCTGACCTCGGGTCAAAGCTTCCGATTCCGCTACAACAACCAGATGGTCAGCGTGGACGGTCACCCCGACCTGGAGTTCGGCAACCAGATGACCGTTGCGACCTGGGTCAAATTCGATTCCTTCAACATCTACGGTATCGTGACCTACGGCGACTCGGCGGCCACGGGCGGCGCCGACGGCGAAGCCTGGACCCTGCTGACCAGACCCAACGGCACGGTGACCTTCCGGGTCAACAACGGCCAGGAGATCGAGATGACCGGGTTGTCCGTCAACACCTGGTATCACGTGGCGGCATCGTTCGACAGCGGCAACATCAAGCTCTACCTGAACGGCGCCGAGGTTGCGAACGGTACGGTTGCCGAGACGACCATACCGGTGGTGCCCAACAGCTATCTGGTCTTCGGGAACCACCATCCCTGGACGCAGAACCACTTCGCCGGTTATATGGACCAGGTATTGTTGTGGGATCAAGCCGTTCCCCCCTCGACCATCAATCAAATCTACCAATCGTGGGTGGATCAGGCGCCCGTTGACCTGAGAGCGCCGGAACCGATTACCAACCCGACCGTTACTGACGAAACCACGGACGGCTTCACGCTTTCCTGGTCGGCATCGCCCAACCTTCAGGGCGATCTGTTCGGCTACCGCGTCTACCTGGACGGCACGGAGGTTGCCGTCACGGATGCGGTCACCACGTCCTACAGCTTTACCGGCTTGCAGCCCTTCACCGAATACCTCTTGGAAGTCGCCCCGATGGATGCCGGCGACCGCGTCGGCCAGAAAACCGCGATCACAGGCATTACCGCCGCGCTCGACCAGTCCTGGCTGCCGCAGCCGCGCGCCTGGTACACCATGGATAACGCCGACGGCAGCACGGATGCGCAACAGCGCCACAACAGTAACTATCGCAGCAATACGACCGGTACCGGCGGCATCGTCAATCAAAGCAACCGCTGGACCAGCAGTTCGCACCGCTTCGAGGTTCCCGATGATCCCTCGCTGATCGACGGCAACCAATTCTCCATGAGTTTCTGGTACCACGCCACCGATATCCAAACCAGGGGGATCTTGGGTTACGGCACCGCCTCCAATGAAATGCTCGGGGTTCATCAAAACAACCATGCCAACGGACGCTTCCTGGCTTTGAGCGTGGACGGCACCGAGTTGAAGACCGGCCGCAAGTGGGCTCGGGACGGCCGCTTGACCCAGGTGCTCAGCACCAACCGGTGGCACCATGTGGCCTTCACCATCGACGGCAACCTGGCAACGCTCTACTTCAACGGCGACAAGGTAGTGGAAACCACACTGCCGATTGCCTCCATTCAACCCGTGATCGACGGCTGGCTGTCGCTGGGTCACCGGCCGAGGTATACCCAGAATTTCTACGGATACCTGGACGAGGTCATGATCTGGAACCAGGCCCTGGGCTCCGGGGCCGTCCGCGCGATCTACCAGAAGAACGCGGCGGGGCAGAACTTCGACATGAGGCCGCCGGAGGTTCCCACGAGCCTGAAGGCCCGGCCCGGCAATCAGGAGTTGCTGTTATCCTGGACCACACCCACGGCAACCGCTGCTGAAGTTGCGCACTTCCTTTTGAGTGTTAACGACGGCCCTGAAATCCAAATCGCGGCGAATCAAACCGGCTATACCTTGACCGGACTCTTGGACGACACGGTATACGATCTGAGCCTGGTTTCCGTGGACGCCTTGGGCAATCGGTCGGTCGCGGCCCAAACCATTACGGCGACCCTGCCGGCGACACACGCCGAGATTCCCAAGCCCTACCACTACTACAGCCTGGACAACGGCCGTCACTCAAGCGGCAAAGCCTATGACCTCATGTACCGTCAACACGCCAATTACGCCTCTGTAACTACCGGTCAGGGCGGAATGGCGGGCCAGTCGTTCCGGTGGACCAGCAGCAGCCATCGGGTAGAAGTACCCGACACGGGTTCCATGCTCCCGACCGACAAGTTCAGCGTGGCGCTTTGGGCGCGGATGAGTAATTTCAGCAACCGGAGTCTGATCACCCACGGCAACGGCAGCGCGGAAACCTTTGCTGTCGTGGCCCGGAATACCGGCCAGGGGAATTACGTCCGGCTGATCATGACACCGACGCTCCTCGATTACGGTGCGACGATGGGCGGTAACAATCGAGTCGCTCGACAGTTGAGCGCCAACCGTTGGTACCATATTGCCCTGGTTTACGATACGGGCCAACTGAGGTTCTATGTGGACGGCCGCCGCGTAGGCGAAGCCGCCGCAACCCCGCAGAACCTGGAAGACGTCTGGTTGAGTTTCGGTAGACGACCAAGCACCAACTGGTCCTTCTCCGGTTACCAGGACGAGATCGGCCTGTGGCACGAGGCCCTGGACGATGCGTCGGTAGCCCTGATCTACCAGTCCGGTCTGCACGGCAATTCCATCGACCTGACGCCGCCGGAGTGGGTATCCAATCTCCAGGCCTCGACCACTGCGGACAGCGCAACCATTAGTTGGACGCATTCGGCCGATTCTCTGGGCGATTTGGATCACTACCGCTTGGAATTCGAGGGCAAGGCGCCGGTGACCGTTCTCAAAACCAGCAACAGTGCTACCGTGAACGGTCTCCTTCCGTTGACACGCTACAACTTCAAGGTCTTTGCCGTGGACAGTTCGGGCAACGAGGCCGAGGGCAGGTCAGGCGATTGTCTCACCCTGCCGGCCGGTCATCACGGCCTGCCGGCGCCGGAGGCCTACTATACCTTCGACAATGCCGATATTTCGAGCGCCAAACCGCTCGATGTCATGGGCCGGCATCACGCCAACTACGGCACCGCGACGACCGGCCAGTCGGGCGTCATCGACAAATCCTTCCGCTTCACCAGCAGTAGCCACAAGGTCGAAGTGCCCGATATGAACGGGCTGGTAAGCGGCGATAAGGTCACCATGGTCACCTGGATCAAGGCCCAGGATTTCTCCAACCGCAACGTCTTTGCCCACGGCAACAGCTCGGCTAACAGCTTCCTGATCAATGCGATCAACAGCGGCGGCTACCAGTTCGAGGTCGAGGTCAACGGGACCAAATTGAAACACGGCGCGCTCATGGGCGGAAACGGGGTTCTGGTCAGTCAGTTGAACACTTATCAATGGTACCAGTTGGCCTTCGTCTACGATCTGGGCAACCTGTCCATGTACCTGGACGGCAAGCTCGTGGGACAGACAACGGCCAACCTCCAGATCGCGGTCAACGCCTGGCTGGTGATGACCGCCAAACCCACAAGCGGCTATTTCTACGGCTATCTGGACGAAACCATCCTCTGGAACCACGCGCTGACCGAAACGCAAATCGGCCTGTTGTACCAAACGTGGAACCAGGGACAACCTTTGGATATCCGTCCGCCCGAAAATATTTCCAATCCCAAGGTGGAGGCCGATACTAATCAGCTGACATTGGAATGGACCCACTCGGCGAATACCCACGGCGATCTGGACCACTATCGCGTGGTATTCGAAGGACAAGCGGATCAACAGGTTCCGGCGATCCAGGCAAGCCTGAACGTAACCGGCCTGCTGCCCTTGACAAGCTACGACTACACCATCTACAGCGTAGATGCCCTGGGCAATGAAAGCAACGGCGTCAACGGTATCGCGGTCACCTTGCCCGATACGCCGGCGCAATTCACCCGACCGGAAGCCTGGTACACTTACGAGGACGCCGATCGGAACGGCAGCCTCGCCTATGACCGCATGGACACGCATGACGCCTACTACGGCTCTTTGTCCACCGGCCAGTCGGGCATGGTGGGCAAATCGTTCCGCCTGACCAGTTCTTCCCACAAGCTGCGCATTCACAACGACCCGTCGCTGATCGGCAGTCAGGCCATGACCTACGCGAGTTGGTTCCGGGCTTCGAATTTCAGCAACCGCAACCACGTGATGCTGGGTAACGACAGTAGCGAGGTCTTCAACCTGTCGCTGCAGAACAGCAGCGGTGACCATATCCGGTTGGAAATAGGCGCGGGTAACCAGTTGACCGCCGGCTCCATCTGGGGCCATAACAACCGCCTGGTTTCCGACATGTACGACACCTGGTATCACGTTGCCTTTACCTATGACCAGGGCACGGTCAAACTCTACCTGAACGGCCGCAAGGTGAACGAGGCTTCCTGGGCTGTCGATTTGTTAACCGCTCCCGCCGACAGCTACCTGGGTTTTGGTCGGCGCGAAAACCCAACCCGCTATAGCTCCACCTACCTGGACGAAACCGTGCTCTGGCCCGAGGCGCTGACCGAGGAACAGATCGGCCTGTTGCACCAGTTGGGTCGCAAGGGTTACGACTTCGACGGTCCGCAACTGGACCTCCAGCCGCCCGAGGTACCCACCAGCTTGAGCGTGGTCCCCGCGACGGACGGCATCACGCTCAATTGGACCGCTTCCGTGGATAGCTTCGGCGATCTCTCGGAATACCGGCTCTACTTGGACGGCGCCCATGTAGCGGACGTCCTGCCGGGTGTAAGCAGCTACCTCTTCCCAACGCTTACCGCCGACACCACCTACACGCTGGGCATCAGTTCGCGGGACACCTCGTTGAACGAATCCCGTATCGTCACCCTCAAGGCGGCTACTCTTGACCCGGCCGGTATCGCCGATCCGGTTGCCTACTGGACCTTCGACACCGCCGACAAGGCAGGCAACGAGCACCAGGACCTGGTGGGCGTTAACGACACCAGTTACACGGTTGCTAATTCGGCTACCGGCAAGGTGGGCGAGGCGATCCGCATAGATTCCAGTAGCTACGAAAGCCGGGTCGATGCGCCGGTCCTCAACCTGACCGATAAACTGACCGTGTCCGCCTGGATACGGCCGGTCAATATCACCAACAACGGCGGCTACATCACCTTGGGTTCGGAAACGCAGGATGTGTTCTCGCTCATCTTCGTCAACGATGCAAGCAACGGACACCGCTTCGGCTTCCAAACCAACAAGGTCACGGATCTGCAAATCATCAGAACCGATCAGCACACCGCGGGCGACGGAACCGTCCTGAAGCAGATCGATATCCACAAGTGGTATCACGTGGCCGCGATCTTCGATCAGGGTCAAGCATCGCTTTACCTGAACGGCGAGTTGCAGGAAACGGCAACCTGGAACCTGGCCGCCCTGCCCGTTGCGGTCGACCCCAAGCTGTACTTCGGCCGCTACCACGTGGGCACCGATATCAAAGCTTACAACTACCTGGACGAAACCGCGATTTGGAACAGCGCCCTGACCCCTGAGGATGTCCTGGTGCTGTACCATCGCGGGGTTCGCGGCGAACGCCTGAACTCCCAGCCCGCGGCCAAAGACAACGTGGTTGCCGGTGAAGACTACGACTACCTGGTCTTGGAAGACGGTCACTACCGTTTTACCGGCCTGGACACCGAAAAGTCGCTGTGGTTGTACAACGCCGTTTTGGAAGTGGAAGACCACCTGCGCGCCGCCGACATCCACCTGATGGAAGGCAGCGTGATCACCCACAAACCGCTCGACCGTCATGAGGATTCGCCCGTGATCGAAGCTGACCTGATCGAGATCGACACCACCTCGCGTATCGATTTCGACGGTCTGGCCGGGCTGCCCGATGACCTGCCGGATGTTTCACCGCTCTATCCCAACCGGGCGGGCCGGGGCGATCGTGCCGGCGGCGCCGTCAGCCTGAAGAGCTGCCTGCTCATTCTGGACGGCGCTGTTTCGGCCCGTGGTCTCGACGGAGACGGCGGCAGCATCCTCATTGAAACCGACATGATCAGCGGCAGCGGCGTCATCGACGTCTCGGCCGACAACGGCGCGGGCGGCCGGGTTGCCGTTCACGCCAACAACGCCCTGAGCTTCGAAGGCCGTGTGATCACCGGCAGTGAAAGACCGGGATCGGTAGTCTTCGAACAACACGGCGATACCCTGCAACAGGGAACCCGATACCCGTTCAAGCAAGACGAGGCGGTTCCGATCGAACAACTGAGCTTCAGCCTGGATGTGCCGATCGAACCACGAAAAGGGAAAGACGGATACACCATCGAGGTGGACTTCGATCCACAAGCCTACCTGGGCCTGTGGTACCACTACGACGGCAAGTATTACCGAGTCCGCGAGATCCGGCAGACGACCTCTGAGCGCCGGCGCTTGTACCTACAGGAGCCCGGCCGATGAGAACCATCTTTACCCCGACCCACTATCGCAAAAGTTCCAGGAGAGATGTTGTGAGCAAGCGACTTGGATTGATGACGTTGATGTTATTCCTGATGGGCGCGCCCGCCTGGGCGCAGGGCGGTAATGAGCCGCCGACCGCTCGCCGCTACGTAACGGGTCAGGTCTTGACGGACGCCGACAGCCGGCCGGCAGCCGGTATCTCCGTCTCCTTGAGCAGCCCCAATCAAAGCTTGCAGGCGACCACCGACGCCGACGGTCGTTACCAGGCGTACGTGGTCGGCTACCCGATCGACGTCAAGATCGAGGCAGCCGGTTACATCGCCATGCATCGACGGCTGGAAAATCCCAACGGCGCCTGGCGTGTCCCCGATTTTCGCCTGACGCCCAGAAACGCCGCCGCGACCTCTCCTTACACTTTGGCAACGGGAACGGTTACTACCGGCGGCGGTCTGGCGGGATCGGCCCAAGTCACGGCCTTCAGCGGCCAGGCCCTGCCCGCGCTGTTGCCCATGGGTTATGCGCCTCTGTACGGTATCGAGGTGTCGGGCAGCATTGGGACCGGCAGCCTGATCATCGAGGGCAGCCTGCCCTTGTCTCTGCCGATGAATCATCCCGTGCTGTTGCTGCGTCGCCAGGAAAACAACTGGACCGTGGTTGCCGGCGATACCCTTTCCGGGGACCAGTTCAATGTCTCCTACCTGAGCACCGGCGACGGTATCTACCTGATTGCCGCGCGCGACAGTTTTGCCGGCGGAACGGCGCCGGTTGCGGGCGACACATTGACCGAAACCGCGCCCGCTCAGGTGCCCGGCTCGGCACTGTCGGCGGCAGGCGCCGTGCCCGCATCGGTTTCGATTATCGAGGAACCGCAAACTTCGGTCCTGTTTCAGGCTCAGGGCGGCGCGAATCTTCTCTCCGGTTCCCGTGTCCGCATCGGCGTTACCGAGACGCATCGCTATTTCGAAAGCGACGATGCGGTTCGTGAATACGCTATGGACCTGCATGTCTACGGATACGGTCAAACCACCCTGACCGGCAGCATGAATGTGCACAGCCGTATCGATGTGAATATCGACACCACCGAATCGGCTCGCCTGAACTTTGCGGCCCGCAACGAGCAACCTCTCAATCTGGAAATCCCGGTGGACGGTCGTTATGTGGCGGGTCCCATGACGTTCGATTTCAGCGAGGCAATGACCGATCCGGTCGCCATGCGAATCGGCGCCGTCACCCCGAACATTCCCGGCCTGAGAGGCGTCGGCAGTGTGGTCGCGGGTTTTGAATGGGAACTGGGCGGTACACTCAGCGGAAATCCCCGCCTGGCCTATCGCGGCGGTGATCACGCGGCCATGGTGTTGCTGCGTCAAGGCGCGAACAGGCGGTGGTTCGATGTCGGCGCCCTGACGAAAGTAGGCCGCGTATGGCGCAACGACCCGGCTCGTTCCGATTTAATGTCGGCAGGGAAGTATGCCCTGGTTGCCGTGAACAATCCCCTGAGTGAGATCGAGGGAGTCGTCAGCGCGGCGATGGTCCCACGCGCGGGTATTCATGTGAAAACGGACCTGGTCCCCTGGTACGGCTTGACCGGTGCGGCAGGGACCTATATCTATCACGTGCCCCAAATTTCGCAAACCTTCAACGCTACCGACCCTGTCACCTTGGAACGGGGCACGCGTACCGTGGATGCAAGCACGGCCCTCCCGTTGATTACCGGTCAGGATATCAGCCTGGCCGCGCCGAACTTCGTGTTGGTGAACCATTCACCGAAAGCCGATGCGCCGTTTGTTCCTCTGCTGCCCAAGATCACCCTGGAATTCAATCTGCCGTTGACCTATGACCGGACTATCCTGGAAAACGCCGTGTCGCTGACAGGCCCGACCGGTGCGGTCGGTTTGCGGGTCTTGCGTACCGACACCGGTCTCCTGGTTCTGCCGCAAGTCGCACTGACCGCCGACAGTGACTATACCTTCTCGGTGGCCGCAACCATGACATCCCTTGTCGGCGGCAATTTGACTACACCGGCCTCGTTCAATTTCCATACGCGAACGGAAGCCGATAACGCCGACCTGGACCTGACCCGCTTCCTGCTGGAATTGGAGGCAGGCCAACTCTACGTTACGGCCGCGTCCGACCTGTACCCTGACCGCACTCGCCTGAGCATTCTCAACGAATCCAACGCGAGCAGTCTCGATGTGCAAATGCGTACGACCGCCGACTTCAGGCAAGCGGTAGACGGCCAGGCGGGCGATCAGTTCTTGTTGGAAGCGGTCACGCCTGACGGTGAAACCTACTCCCATGTCATCCAAACGGTGAAGACCGCGCCGGATACCTACAAGCTGGGCGCAACCGCCTTCACGGTGCCCGTGGGCGCGGGGCTGTTAAGAGTCGATGACATTCAAGACGGCGTGGGTCGTGAAATCAAGATAGAGACGGTGCCGGCTCAGACCATCGAAGATATGGCGAGCAGCAATATAGCCTTTGAAGATGCGCCTCCCTTGACCACGCACTACTCGCTGGTGATTGAATCACTGGACGGCGGCGATGTACCGTCTTTCGAGGGCCGCATCGAGATGGGTATTGACAACGTCTCGGAAGATGCCTTGGTGAACCTGTTCATGTTCGGTGAACAAACCATGCCGGCCGCACCCGGTTCACAAGAAATGCAAACCTTTATTGCGGCCCGGGTCAGTGACAGCAGAATCGCTGCAGACGCTGTCGCCGCCCCCGCCAAGACCCGGGCTTCCGGTAAATTCACGCTTACCCTCATGATGATGGAAGTAACTTCCCAAATTCTTTCGGCCAACAGGCTGTTCTTCGGCCTGATCAGCACCAGCACGCAACAGGCTTCTTTCAACCGGTTCAATGTCAGGACCGTTCGAGACGACAATGTCAATGTCCCGTGGCCCGACACGCCAAAACCCAATTGGAATGTATCGGAATATTACGAGACCAGTAGAAGCTGGATACATGCTCCGTATATTCCCTTCTGGTACAACGCATCCCCGGGCGCCGCGGGCGGTCATATTCCAGGTGGCATCACCGACAAGCACGGCGAAGCCAAAGGTGTGTTCCGATACGCTCCCATAGCCACGGTCACGTCCACGGACCCCCTGACCGGTCAAACGGTAAAGGGCAGACTGGCCTTTCTCCATCGGGCTCTGGACCCCCTCGGCAGAGCGCTCGGTTTTACCGGAATGCAATATGTGCGCTTTACCAAAATGCCGGAGGGCACGCCGCCGGAATCGGCCGTGGAATTTGAATGGGAAGTTGGCACCGTCACGCCGATCACCAATTACTTTCAAAAAAGCACGACGCTTTCCGAAGAGGCCAATGAAGAAAAAACCGTACCCATGGATGCCGACCTGCGACTTCGGGCCCGCATCGAGGTTTCATCGGACAGCCAAATCGACCTGGTGGAGCTTTCGGGCAGCTACTCCACTTTGGATGATGTAACCATCAAGCAAAACTCCGCCGTGGTGATGCTTCCCGCATCCATTCTTACGATTGCCAGACCTTTGCAATTCACCTTCACGGTAACCAAAGACGGCAATCCCCTCGATATCAAACGCCGCCTTCTGGTGACCGATGACCAGGTCGATCCCGATGTGGAGGGCGCGCCCTTTGTGCTTTCCGGCCCCAAGGGACTCGATATACCCGTCAACGAACCCCTGGTGGTCCGTATGTCCGAACCTGTCAATAACTGGCTCGCCGGAATGCGCCTGAAGACGGGATTGGACAACACGGTCGATGTGTCGGTTTGGAACGAACAGGGATTGGAACTGGTCAACACCGACTACTCGTCCCTGGTCTACATCCAGCCGAAAGAAACGCTGTCGTTCAACACGGACTACACATTGGAAATCACCAATGTGAAAGACCAGAGCCTCAACGTCATCAACGAAGGCACGCCTGAAGAACCTGAAACCTATGAGACCATGTTCCGAACAAGGGATCTACCAGAGAATGTAACCAATCTCCTCAATAACGACTGGTCTCACTTTACCGCCACCTGGTACCACAACCTGTTACTGGTAGCCCAAACCCACCAATACCTCCATGAAGACACATTCTACCTGTTCGATTACCGCAACCCTGACGACCCCCGGTTGGTTTGGCAATACAGGGTCAATATGCCCGATACCATCAACCCGAGAATCGCCTTGTTCACGCCGGACAACCTGGCCGATGACGATGTTTCGTTGGCGCCCCCGTCGCATTCCGCCCTGGTCGATAATATTCCCGTAAACTCAATCATTACCTACGTCGGCTTGAACGGCGCCTATACCCAGTTGTCTCTACTTTCCTTCCGGGGTGAGGCTTTTAAGGATGAGGAAATCGATCGCCTGGGCACCATGAACATCAGTGAAAACGGTTTTATTCGAGACCTGGTGCAGTACGGTTCTTATCTCGGTCTTTGTTTTTACGATTTCGAATTGAACGGCGGCGTTGTTTTCTATGACCTGCGCACCATTATGAATCTCCATAGAAACCGCAATCCCTACTACGCGGAACCCTATGAAGATATCTCCTGGATGGACTACGTCGGGAATATCAATCTTACCAACCCGAGTACGCGCTATCCCACGCCCAGAAAGCCTTACGATACGACGGCCTTCTTCCGAACGGATGAGGACGGGTTCCTTGCGCCGACGCTGCTCATCTCCGGCCGAGACTTTCCCGGTATCTATCCCTTCGAACCGGGCACCAGGCAGAACTATCAATCCACCTACTTCTATCCCGATCTGCCCCAAGTAGACACCCGTTTCCTCGCGCCCACCGCCTATCCTACCGCTTCACCGTCCAGGGGGCGCTTCAACGGCGCGGTGACTGACTTGAATTGGTTTGACAGGGATCTGAACGGCTATCGTGTGGATGACTTTGCCGTTTTCTCCGCTCACGATTTCAGCGGAGGCAGTAACGGCACCGGTTATATTTCCATCTACAAGGTTCCCGAGGTCAAGCAGAGTCCCGCCCCCATTTACGAAGCAATCGTTGTGATCGAACTTCCGGACGGCTTGCAGAACATGGCCGTCGATGACTATTCGGGCATCATTGCCGTACAAGATCGCGAAAACAGGTTGTCGTTTTTAGACCTCGCGGCGGTTTTGGAGGAATACAAGGGAACAACCGCAACCTTGCCCATTGACCACGATTTTTTCCTGATTTCCGAACCCATGCCGGGTCACTTCAATAACCAGATGAACTTCCACCGGGGTTTCCTATACGGCACCAGTGTTCGCGGCAATACCTTCATGACCCTACCGGTTGCCCCCGAATTGTTCCGTCCCATCGTTGTCGACATCGACGCCGATTCCAACATGGACGGAGTGTGGGATGAGACCGACGACGAAATTGAAGAATGGGCGCCGGGTCGAGCGCTTCAACACCCGCCCCTGGTGCCGTATGAGGATGAGTTCGGCTGCATCGCCTCGGAAGCGGAACAACTGGAGGATGCACAGGTCGATCCCATCGAGATCCGCCTGGATGCGATTGCCAACGAAGAACTTCAGGGTAGCCTGGTATTGGATGTGGAACAGGGCGCCGACCTGATCACCGTAGAAGATGCGGCCGGACAGCCGGTCACTCTGCCCGCCGGTTACAACCTGGGCTCAGTTCCCGAGAAACTGTTCGTCAAGGGTGTTGCCCCCGGCACCGTTTTGTTGAAATTCTCCTTCATGGGATACGGCGGTCAGGAGATTGCCAAAGACCTGTTGCGCTTGAATGTCACCCGCTATGTGGAAGGCCCCGGTGTGGTCTCCGGAACCGGCTATATCCGCGAGTATTTCTATTCTTTGCCCGAGGAACCGACCGCGGAAATGCCGGAAGCTTGCACCGAGGTCAAGCGATTCCTGGGCTTCGATTTGAACCGTCCGGCCACGGTTACTTTTGAGTTCGATGATGAAAAGTTGTTGGACCGGGTAGACCTGAAGCCCGGCCGGTATGAGTACCCCGTCGAAATGAACCCCATCGGCAAATCCAAACGGAACTGGACATTCCTGGCCGAGTTAAGCGGCGGCGACGGCCTGATCGAGGAAACCGGTTTCGTCGAAATCGTCAAAGAGCAACAACAGCGTATCGGCATCGGCTCCACATCCGTCAAAGGTGTGAACTTGACCAGCGGCGCCCTGACCATGGGGGCGCAGGACATTGCCGTTCCCGGTTTCGGACCGGGTCTCGGCTTCTCTCGCTTTTACGCCTCAACGGCCGCACGCGACTACAATCCGTTAGGCACCGGTTGGAACCACAATTTCCAAAGTCGCATGGTCCTGCGAGATTGCCAGACGGTGCAGGTTATCGGCGGAGACGGTTCGGGCCAGGTCTTCTTCCAGGGAACCGGCGAGCCGGCCATGCCGGGTGTTCACTCCAGGATAGAACCCAATGCGTATGAGGGCTACACTCTGGTCTTGAAGAGCGGGAAACGCTACGTCTACGGCAAACCGCTGGCCGCCGATCCGGCCGGCGCATTCACGCCCACGCTTTTCAAACAAAACCTGCTCTTTATCGAAGATGTCCACGGCAACCGCCTGACCCTGGAATATTACGAACCCCAGGAGGACAGCGACACGGACGTCGAGAGCGAGAGTGAATACGATGAGGACAATAACCAGATTGCCTCCGTCACGGACGACGCCGGTCGCAAAATCATCTTCCGCTATATCAGAAACGACTCCGGCTATCTCCACCTGGTTCGCCTGGAAACCGCTAATGTCACCCCCGCGATTTACGTCGCCTATGAATATGATGAACACGAACGCTTGATCAAGGCAAGCCGGGTCGATATGAGCGGCCTGGAACTGAAGAGCGAATCATACGGCTACAGTTTTGCTTGTGAGGGTATCGGTTTCCGGGACAAAATTGTCTCCTATACCAACCCCAACGGCAATACGACCTCTTACACCTATCACGACGCAACCACACTCGGCGACAAGGATGCACCGCAGAACTATGTAGCAAGCATCATCGAACCGGAGGGAAGAACTACCCATTTCGATTACGGAATCGACGGGGAAACAAGAACAGCTACGGTTTCAGACTCGATTGCCGTGACCACCTATACCTTCAACAGCGGAGGGCAGCCCACACGGGTCGTGGGGCCGCTGGGCACGCGCACCATGGTCTGGTCGCCTGACGATTTGTTGCTGGAAGAAGAAACCGACGAAGCGGGACGCACCTTTACCTACACCTATGACCTGATGGGCAACCGTATCGGCAAAGAACAGCAAGGGACGTCCTATACGGAATCGTGGACTTTCGACCAGACCTGGAACCGACCGGTCTCGCACACCGACGCCAACGGCAATATCACCACCTGGACCTTGGACATGAGCACCGGTGTGGTGTTGTCCATGAATGACCCCAACGGCAACACGATTTCCTTCTCTTACGACGATAAAGGAAACATGACCGGCCGAACCGACGGGCTGAACCGTACCACGACTGTGACTTACGACAGCTACGGCTATGTCAGCACCATTACCTCGCCGGACAACAATATCAGCACACGCGTTTACGATTCGCGCGGCCGCATGCTCAGTGAAAGCAACTCCACCGGGGCGAGTTTTACCATCGTCTATGACGACCTGGACCGCGTATTGAGCCGAACCACCGGCGGCACCGGCGCCCAGGACATCGTGGTCAGCTACACCGGCTACAAACCCATGGGACAACCCGGAACGGCAATGCGCGGAGACCTTACCGTCACCTACCAATACGACGCCTTGAACCGGGTGGTAAAACAAATCAACGATCCGGGCGCCGGCTCTCCAACCGTCACCTATGACATGGCCTACGACGCTCACAACAACGTGATCAGCCGAACCGAATCCGGTTCCCCGGGTGGAACCCGCACCAACCTGTTTACCTACGACGCGGCCGATCGCCTGATTTCCGAAGACCGGAACGGTCAGACGGTTGCCCGGGTGACCTATGTACCGGGCACCCAGATCATGGCCTCCTTTACCGATCGTCGCGGCAGTGTCACCAACTACACCTACGACGCATTCCTTCACCTGGACACGGTTACCCTGCCGACCGGGCATGTCCAAGACCTGGATTTCGACCTGACGGGCAACCTGTTGGTGCAACGCGACGCCAACGGCAACGCCACCACCTATACCTACGATGCCGGCGACCGTGTGAAGGCCGTGGAAAATGCCCTGGCCCACAAGACGAACATTACCTATGACGCCGCCAACAATGTATTGACCCAAGCCAATACAACGACCGGGGCCGCCTATGCATTCACCTACGACAATATGAACCGCATGACATCCCACCAGGCTTATAACAAGGACCTGGCGGGCGCCGACCGCACCCAGACCAAAAACTTCACCTACGGCAATTTCGGCCTGACGCGCACCACCGACCTGCCCTTGGACCACAATATCGTGGAGACCTCCAACAGCCTGGGTCAATTGGTATCGCGAACGCAGAACGGTATCGAGACCGGTTATACCTATGACCACATGGGTCATCTAACGCAAATCGATCATCCCGAGGGCTATACCACCCGGTACTTCTATGACGGTTTCGGCCGGAAAATCCGAGAAGAATTGCCTCACGGTTATGTGCAAACCTGGTCCTATGATATCCACGACCGGATCGTCAGCCATACCGATGCGCGCGGGGTCACCGTCACCACCAGCTACGATGATTTTGACCGGCCCCTCGTGCGCACCTATCAGCAGGGCGCTACTTCTCTCACCGAAAGTTGGACCTACCTGGAAAGCGGCGGAAGCCTCACCGAAACCCATACCGATACGCGCGGTAATAAAAGCACCAGGATTTACGACGGCCTGGACCGCCTGGTTTCCTATAGCGACGAGACCCGAGGCGGAACCGCTTCGATCACCTGGGACGGTGTCAATCGCGTGAGCATGACCGATTTGCGCGGTTTTACGACCAGTATCGCCTACGATGACCTGAACCGGCCCACTTCCGTCACCGACGACGGCGGCGCCGTATCCATTGCCTATGACGACAACAATCTAACCACCACCTACACCGATAAACGCGGCCTGATCTCTACCCGTGTGACCGATATCATGGGGAATGTCCTGCAACAGACCCGCTCGAACGTCGCCCTGCAATCGGCCGCATACGATCTCCAGAACCGACTGGCTTCCGTCACCGACGCCGACAATGTCACCACCTCCTTCACCTATGACGGCTTCGGTCGCCTGACCAGTCAAAACCTTGGAAATCAAACGGTTACACTCGGTAATTACGATGACCTGGGTCGCCCGCGCAGTCACAATGACGGACGCGTTCAAACGACCTATTCCTACGACTACTACGGACGCATGCTCAGCCGGACCAACGGGCTGAATGAGACCGTCAGTTACACCTATGACCCTGCCGGTAATATCACGTCACGCACGGCGCCCTCGCCCAATACCGGTTCCGCCACCTGGAACTATACCTACGATATTCGCAACAGCCTCACCAGCGTCACTGAACCGACCGGCGCCCTGACCACCTTCGATTGGACCCAAAACTGGGGCAAGCTGACCCTGACCGATGCCGAGAACCAGCAAAGTATCTGGCTCTATGACAATGCGGACCGCTTGACCTCGCTTTCCATTCCCGGTTTGGGAACGACCAGTTTCACCTATGACGCCGGCGATAACCGCCTGACCATGACACGCCCGATCGGCTCGGTCACCTACACCTACGACTATCGGAACCTGCCTACCCTGGAGACCTGGAGCGGCAACCCGGATCCCGCCCTGGCCGTCACGTCAATTTCACGCCAGTACGACGGAAACGGCAACATGACCGGGGTAACCCAAATGGGCAGCGAGGGAACCTATACCCGGTCCGTCACCTACGATAACCTGGACCGCCCGACCGTTTTCAGTGACAACCGCAATTTATCCTACACGATCGGCTACAACGACAACGGTACGCGCAGCAGTATTACCAATAGTGCGGGGATGACGGTAAACTACAGCTACGATACCGCCAATCGCCTGGCCGGGGTTGACCTGGGCATTCACGGAACGGCCAGTTACACCTACCTGACCAACGGACTGTTGGATACCGTCAGTTTCAGCAACGGCGTCAGCAGTCAATACGGCTACGACGGCGCCAATCGAGGCAACAGCCTGGTTCATACCCGAGCCGACGCGAAACAGACCAATTATGCGGCCGAGTACTACGGGGACGGCAGCCGCCGAAGACTTACCGAAACCAGACCCGACGGCAAGGTTTGGCAAACCGATTACAGCTACGACGACGCCTCGCGCCTGACCTCCTTCACCCGCGCGACACCCGATCATACCCGCACCACCGCCTTGACCTTGGACCTGGTAGGCAATCGCCTGAGTGAAAGCGAAACAGGTACCGGCTACGACCGGCAACGGTCCTACACCTACCTGACCGGTCACCGTTTGGCGGGTTTTTCCGAGACCATAGATATCGACGGTACGGTGACATCCGATCGCGATGTGGCCTACAGCTATGACCTGAACGGCAACCGCACCGCCAAGGTGGAAACCAATAACCTGACCTCCGCTACGTCCCGGGTCGACATGTTCTGGGACGCCAAAAACCGCCTGCGTCGCATGGATATCGACAGCAACCCCTCCCTGTACATGGACTACGACGACCTGGATCGCCGAATCCGCAAAATCGGCGATACGCGCGGCGATATGCATTACGTCTGGGATCAGTTATCGGTCCTGGAGGAGTTCGAAGAATTGCCCGACGGCTCCCTGAGCCAGGAGGCTGCTTACGCCTTCGGCCTGGCGCAACTGGCCATGGTGCGGCCCGACGGCAACGCCAGGTTCTTCCATCAGGACCTGTTGGGTTCCGTGGCGGATATTACCGATCACCAGGGCAATCTGTTTGAAGCCAAAACCTACACGCCCTTCGGTAAACCGGAAGCCGTTTTCATCGCACCAACCGGCGGCTACAACCGCTTCGGCTTTACCGGCCACGAGTATGATCCCGAAACCAACCTGACTTATGCCAAGGCCCGTTTTTACGATCCGGACGTGGGGATCTTTGCCTCCACCGACCCCGAAATGGGCGATTTCAATCAGCCGCCCAGCCTGCACCGCTATATGTACGGCAATGCCAACCCGCTGTTGTACACCGACCCCGACGGGCGAAAATCCGCGGGCGAGTGGATTGAAACCGGGGTGCAGTGGCTAAAGGATAACGGTCATGAAGAGCTTGCCGTGGCGGCCGAGGTCGGCGGTGTTCTCTGGGATGTCTTAGGTTTTGAAGAGGTCACCAAAGTTATCGACCGAGTAGCCTCCGGCAATACCGAGGATCTGACCGGGATGGACTGGTTCATGGCGACGTTGGATGTGGTGACTTTCTTTCCTGTTGCCGGCGTGTTCGCCAAAGTCACAAAAATCGGGATCAAAGGTACTAAAGCCATACGAAAGACCCAACGAGTGGCAGACGGTCTCGATACCGCCTCCGATGTCGGCAAGGGCCTGGATACAGCCAGGGATGCGGGCAAGAGCTTGGACAATGCGGCAGACGCCGGTGATGCGGCCGCCGATATCGGAAAAGGCGTCGATAAACCGACCGACATCGTTCCCTCATCCGGCAAGATCGACGCCAAACCCAAGCCGGAGACACCGCCGAAAACCAAACCCCAGGGCAAGGTCAATGTAGAATCCCGCAATAAGGCCGGCACCCGTTCCGGCCCCAAAGCCGGCGGCCCCGCCAAACCCAACAAGGCCAAGGGCGAAACACTCGAGTCCAAGGCGGGCAAAGGCGAGTCCCTGCGAGAGATAGACGGCATCACCAAGGCCCGAAACGCCAAGGGCCGCGACGCCAAAAAACAAGTACTCAAGGAACACGGTTTCGATGAGAGCAGGGCCGACGAACTCTTGAGAAACGGCCTGGTGTGTTTCGTCGCCGGAACTCAAGTGCTCACCGACCGGGGCTTGAAGAACATCGAAGACGTGGAAACGGGCGACAGGGTGCTCTCCATCCCCGAGGAAGGCGGCGATCCCGTCTACCGCGAAGTCACCGATACCTTCATCACCAATCCGGACACGCTTTATCACGTGATCTACCGAACCGAGGAAGGCGAAGACGAACTGGTGACCACGATGGAGCACCCCTTCTTCGTCACCAACGAGGGCAATTGGATTCGCGCGGCCGATCTCCAACCCGGCGACACCCTCTACCTGGCCAACGGCAAATTGGCCGAAATGGTTCGCCTGGAAATTGAACGCGGCCCCCCGGCCTCTACATTCACCACCTATAACTTCACGGTTGCGGGAACCCATACCTACTTCGTCCTGCCGGAGGGACGGACCGACCATGACCTGGCGGTTTGGGTTCACAATACCTCATCAAAATACTGTTCTTCCGAACTCAGCCCCGAAAACGCCCTCCGCTATGAGCGTTACCTGAAAACCAAATCGCCGAATACGCCGGTCAAATCTCCTGAAGAATGGATGGAAATGGCGGAAAAACTCTGGGCACGGAACACGCGCGGTAATGCCTTCGAGAAAGCGGTCCGACAAAACTTGGGAACCAAAATCGGCAAGGGTTCCAAACCGGTCAATATCGACGGGTATATCCCGGATCTACCGGTCGGCGGCAAATTCGGTGTCGGAGAAATAAAAGATGTTCAGAACCTCACTCTCACCAAGCAATTGTCCAGCTTTATCAATTATGCGAAGCAAAATGATCTACAATTCACCCTGATCATCAGCGAGAGGACCCAATCCATCTCTCGCCCTCTTCTCGATGCGATTAGAGATCTTGACGGCTTAGGACAGGTATGGCGGTATACTCGTGATGGGAAGTTTAAAGATATCATTGAAATCGGCTCAGCAGGCCGATGGAAGGCGGCAAAGAAATGATTGGTGTTTTTTATTCGTTTTTAACCAAGGAAACGGTAACTCAGGCTGAGATCAGCCGGTTCTTCGAGTTGATCGGCAAAAATTTGGGCGATTTCCTACCGGAGCGCTTGGGAACACGCGAGCCTCTGACCAAAATCGACCCGGATAGGCCGCTTTTGGACCAGGTCGATTGGTCAGGTTCCGTTTATTGGAAGAAGCGGAAGGGCAAGGTTTCGGGTAGTTTCTCCCAAGGAACTCGCAGGGGTCACGCCCGCTTCTATCACATGTTTCAAACCAGGAAAGAAGATCTCGAAGTACTGCTCGATTTTCTGGTTTCCTTCAGTTCCCTCTTGCGGGTCGACTTCTCCAGCCTTCATTTCGAACCCATGAAAACCACCATGTACAACCCGCTGTGCAGGGTCACTACAGGGACCTTGCGTCAAGGTCTGCCCGGCGTCCCCTTCGGGTTTTGCCTGGGCGAGGCCTATATCGATTTAATCGGCAAGGAGAAGTTGCAATCCCTGCCCGCGTATGAAACAAAGATGCTGAGCGACCAACTGATGTTTATCCGGTCCGTGGAAAAGCGCCCCGTGACCGAAGCGGAAGAAGACGCCTTCCGCACTGAAACGGAAAACATTAAGTCCTGCATCGGTTCCGATTACTTTCCAAAAGACGGCGGGGCAATCATACCCGAATTTGAATTCAAAAAGCCATGATCAAGAGTCGCCGGAGGGATCGCTCTTCAACTGGAAGGTGACGGTACCCCGGTCATCGTCGCCCTCCAGTTGCGCAAAGTAGCGGCAGGCATTTTCGAAGAAATTCTCGCGTTATCAGTAATCGCTCCGTCGAGTGTGAACGTGCCATAAACTACACAAGCATTTGACAACCCGAAAAATGAGACCAAAATCGAACGGAATGACCAAAAATACCGATATATCGGTGCTTTTTCCAGCGCAACCTTAGAAATCATTGATTTCACCCCCTATGTAATCTACATAGGGTTAGATACCGTTGATTTTGAGCAACATTTTTCCCATGAGGGTCCAAAATCAGCGATTTTGGGGAACATTTTTTTGATGAGGGTTGTGGAACGGTGATTTGACAACCTCATCATCCGACACCCCCTCTTGCAACACCGATATTTCGGTGCTGCACGCTACATAGGGTTAGAAAAACATAATCTTACCAAGCTATGTATATGAAAAAAAACAATTTAGTACTGATGGCGTTCAAAAAGTCGGCCCATAGGCGACACAAGCAATTGTAAAGGTCTTTTTACATTGGGGGCTATTTATTTTACAAAAGCCGCTTGTTGGGTTCCAAGGTTGCGCCGATTAAAGAGAAACGTAGTTTCTCGTGGCTGAGTGTCGTGGTGTTCCGTTGTGTGATTTTGCTGATCATCATCAATCAGGTATTCTTCTTCTCACGGGGTCCCAATTTTGCCGAACGACCCCTTTTATCGATCGTATAGATTCTATTATACTTAAACCACCCCGGTTCCCCCACAAGCCCGGTCAGGAAAGAGACGGCCTGATCGGGCTTTTTCTATTTTCCGTCAATCACTGCCTTCGGCAGGCTCCGTTTGGTGGTCATGGTGCACCCATGTTATCATGTCGGCCTTATTGGAGCCGAATCGATACAATGAAGGCCTTATTCAGGAGAAAATGTCTATGCGTTCCCTTTGGCTTAAGACCATACTGCTGTATGTGTTCCCCCTCTGTGCCTTTGCTACCCCCATCCAGGTCTGTACGACCTGTCCCTACACCACGATCAGGGACGCGTTAGAGGCCGCAACACCCGGCGAGGTGATCGAGGTTGCCGACCCGATTCACACCGAGTCCGGCATCATTGTCAAAAAGGACATCACCCTACAAGGCGCCCCCGGCACCGTCATCCAGGCGGCTGCAAGTACTGCCGAGTCCAACGACCGGGTGATCTTTGTTCAAGAAGGTTCTCTCACCCTACGCGGCCTGACTATCCGACATGGCAAGCAGGAAAACGGCGGGGCGCTCTATGCGGCCCCAGGCACGATCGTTACCATCGAAGACTGTGTTTTTACCGACAATGAGGCCAAGAACTACGGTGCGATTGATAATCGCGGGCAGATGACGATAACTCGTTCCACCCTTTCGGGGAACTACGGGTCGAGCACCAATGGCGCTTTGGGTAACCAGCCCTCAGGCAACCTCACCTTGATCGATACGCGGATCACCGATAATAGCTCCCAGTGGTTTAACGGGGCTGTAGCCAATTTCGGGACCATGACGCTTGAGCGTTGCACCCTGGCCCGCAATGCCGACGCGATGGGTGATACCGGTGCGCTGACGAGCAGCAACGGCAGCATGATTCTGACCAACTGCACGATTAGCGATAACACCGGTTGGGCCGTCCGCTTGATCAGCGGCACGATGACCATGAACCATGTCACGCTTGCCCAAAACGGTAAGGGCATTGAGGTGAAATCCGGCCTTACGGTCACCGGCAGCATTTTTGCCGAGAACGGAACCGACATGGTCATTAACGGCGGCACGGTTGCCACCAATGGCATGCCGAATCTGTGTGGGGATGGTTCCTGTCCCGGCTTTACCATCGGCAATGCCGATCTATTGCCGTTGACCCTGGAAGAGGACAACCTGATCCACCCGCTTGGCGACACCAGCGCCGCTGTCGATGCTTACCCCGGTCCCTGCCCCGAGACGGATCAACGCGGACAAGCCCGACCACAAGGTACGGGTTGCGACCTCGGCGCGGTCGAATTCGTTCCCTCCAACGCGCCGCCGGAGATCATCACGGCATCATTGCCGCAAGCCACGCAGTTCGCCCCCTACCAGGTCACATTGGAAGCCATGGACCCAGACGGTGACGCCCTTGTGTTCCAACTGGCGGAAGGCCCGGCCGGTCTGGTGCTCGATGCCGCCACGGGAATGCTGACATGGGTGCCCGATAATCAAGCGGGTTCCCACCCCGTTTCGGTCACCGTAAGTGACGGCGTGGAAACCGTTTCCCGCGAGTGGCTTTTGGAGGTTACCCAGGCCAATCGGCCCCCGACCTTCACATCGACCCCGAACACCACCCATTTGCTCATCCCCGCTGTAGGTGACGCACAACCGCTCATCTATAGTGGATACGGCGCGTCCTGGCAACCCGTTTCCTTTGACGGCTATGTAAGCGGCGGCAGTTGGAGCGGACCCATTGCCGGGGACGGCACCTCTATTACTCAGACCTCTAATGGCAACCCTGGCGTGTGGCTGTCTGCCGATGAGCTTGCCAACGGCCGCTTCGAAGGACAGATCCAGGTCACGGCCGGGAGCGATGACGATTACATCGGCTTGGTCTTCGGTTGGCAGGACGCCCGCAACTTCTACCTGTTTGATTGGAAGCGCGGCAGCCAAAACGAAGCCCTTGCCGGAATGAACCTGCGCCGGGTGCGAAGCAACCCACGGGCCGATACATCGCCGCTCCCCC
>JASJCB010000259.1 GCA_030066195.1 Acidobacteriota bacterium | reverse complement strand
CCATTACCCATCCGAACCATGTATGGAGCACCGATATTACCTACATTCCCATGCGTCACGGTTTCACGAAGGCGAGCTTTTTTGAACCATTTTGGCCGCGCTCTTGACTTACAAATTAAGGGTTCAAAAGCCCTACGGGAGGAAGATCCCATGAAACCCACTTCGAGAAACGAGCCTGTCAAACCTCTTTCCGAGCCTTTTGCAACGGAGCCGGACCCGGCAGGAATGATGATCTCGCCGGCTGTTTCCAAGTTGGTCAGCACACAGGTACAGGCTTTGCTGGAAGCGAGTCCCGCTTTTCACGAACTGCCCGGGGCGCGGCAAAACCGGATCCGCGAGGACCTGGAAAAGATAGCCGCCTACACCGCTACTTTGATTCAGGAGGATTGGGCCGTTTCAGAAAAGCCGGACCGGACACCCGTGCTCCACCAGAGAACCATCATGACCGCCTCCTTGGAACGGGTAGAGGAATCGAAGGCGGCCCCGGAACCAGTTCCGGTAACCATGGCCCGGGCTCAAGAGAAGGGTGCCCCAAAGAGCGACGAATTCAGCCCCATGGCCGTGGGCCGGGTAGCCCAAATCACTCGGGAAACGCTCAATTCCGTGGCTTTTCCCTCTTTCGTAGCCGACCTCATCAAGGGCACCTTCCAGGCAATCGTGGACAGCTCCGTCCAGCAGATGGAAGCCTATGCCGATTTGCTTGCCAATGTAGCCAAGACCGTGGATCAGTTCATGGTTGACAACATCACGGATAACAATGCACGTGACTTTCTCGTTCAGAGTTTTCCCGGCCATTTCCAGATCGCTACGGAAGAAGGTGGTGCCCGTCCGCGGGTCCGCGACGAGGCCGAAGAGCCGGCCAAACCTGACCTCCGTGATTACTTCTCCATGGAGCGTGAAGTGGATCCGGATGATGAAGAGGTAGAAAAGTACCTGGTCCCTGCGGTTCGACGCCACCTGGCTCGTAACCGGCACAAGGTGTTGTCGACCATGATGTTGAAGGGTATCAATCGGATCGTTGTGACCAGTGGACGGATCAAGCGATCAGACAGACGCGGCCCGGTCGTTGGCCGACAGGGCCGGGAAAATGCCGGTGACGATGGAAAGGAACTCCAGACCCGGGAGCGGATTTGAAAAGCCAATCTTTGTTATTTGTTATGCCTGACGCTCGATCCCGCGAGCCGCCCAAGGCCCATCTCTGCCTCTCCGCCGACTTTCTTCTCGATGACCTCAGCCGGCGAGTAAACGAGACAAGTTTTCCGAGACGTGATGTGTATGGAGGAGAGCGGGTCCACTCCCGGCCCCGGACCGCTCGCCGCCAGGTGCTCAAACCGTTGGTTTTTCGATACAATCCGTCACTATACCCCTTCTCGCGAGCCGAACTTAGAAGGCGCTGCCTCCAACCCAATAGCTGCCGGTGAGCCGAGTGAGGGGCGCTACCCTCTCCACCGGTATGTAGCTGAGGCCGTGCGACTTGGCTCGTTTTCCGTCCACCGGCCGGAATAGGGAGGATGTTTTTTGAACCTTGCCCACCAAATTTTGGACCTACACAGTAAGGGTGTGAACCGTGTGAACCTCTACTAACGGTAGACGTAGACAGTCGAAAACACCCTTCGATTCCTATGGAAAGGAGGGAAACATGTCAGATTATGTTGCTTTCAAAGCTGAGCTTAGTTGTTTCATTATCGCAAGCCTTGACGAGGGCGGGACCATACCCATTCCGAACGGAGACAACGTTGTGAACGGTCCGGTTTGGCTTCACTTCTATGTGAGGAATAAGGGTTGGGCATCAGCAATCAACTTCAAAGTACAAATGGTGGTAGTCAAGAATGGTTGGCTTGTCCACAACAACATGGAAACTTTGAGCATACCGAATTCCCTTACCCCTACTATACAGGGACCTAAATTTTCTGTTAAGGTCAACGGAGTTGGGAAGATTCAAGCGTTTCTGCTCGTTGATGTCCTGGAAACGGTTCCGGAATTGGATGAACAGAACAACTTTGCTGACTTTGAATGTAAGGTACATAAATTGTGGTAAATCTGCATGGCCCCGTCTAGGTTGTTGAGGGTGGGGCAGATATGCTTCTGTCAAACGACGCCCGAAGGAGGCGTGTTTTCTTGAATCCCGGACTGTATCGAGTTCAACTGCGGACGTTTGCGTTCGGTTTCCTCGCTTAACAGCGCCTCCTCGGACATCTTGACGAAATCAGGCGGATCGTGCTTCTTCTCTGAGGCCCGGCGACGTCGACCTATCCGGCCGACGGAGCGACTCCCAAGCCCTGCATCAGAACCACCCCGCGAGACTTATAAACCTAAAATCGCACAATTTCATATGGAAGACACCGGTCGAGATGAGGTCCCGCTTATCATCACGCACATTCTGTATAACGGGAAGGAGACATTCCTTTCTCACCTATCTCTTCAGAGCAAGCGGGGTAGATAGTAAGGAGGCGCTTGTGCAAGCCGTCAGAACCCATATTTCCGACCAAGCCGGCCGGCAAGCATTAACCCTGGCCGACAAGATCAAGAAAGAAGGCCGAGTGGAAGGTTTGGCCGAAGGCCGGGTCAAGTGCCGCCGAGAAGAGCGAAAGGAAATGGCTCTGCGCCTTATCGATCGAGGTTTCAACGCTCAAGAAGTGGCTGAGATCTCTCTTCTGACCCTCTCCGAAATTGCTGACTTGCGTGAATGATTTTATGAGACCCGGGAAAGCCGTCAGTGAAAGCTAGCGGGTCACGCCTCAGACCATCAAGGCTTGTCGAGGATGGGCTGCCGGGCATGCCTCGCTCTTTCTCCGGAGGGAGGCGCCCCGGTCGCACGCCCGTCGGGCGCCGACCTTGACGGGGTTACCCTATTCTTCAGCAATTCTATTAGCGTAAGCCGTTTTCCAACCGTTTCGCGAACCCGACCGACCCGACCGCTAAAGCTTGCTTTTGGTGGTTAAGGTCTCTATGATTAACGGTCATTCTTCCCGGCTGCTTCGGGGACGGAGGGAATTGGATGACAACCTACCGCATATCGCATTTGAAACACCTGGAGGCAGAGAGCATCCATATCATCCGGGAGGTCGCGGCCGAGTTCGATAACCCGGTGATGCTCTACTCGGTGGGTAAGGACTCTTCGGTCATGGTACGCCTGGCGCAAAAGGCGTTTTACCCCGGCCGTGTGCCCTTTCCCCTGCTTCATATCGATACCTCGTACAAATACCGTGAAATGTACGAGTTTCGCGATCGCTTCTGTGAGGAAAACGACCTGGACCTGGTGGTGCACGGCAATCGCAAGGCCGTCGCCGACGGCGCCAACCCCTACGATTTGGGTACTCAAGCCTGTTGCGGCCTGCTGAAGACGCGCGCCCTGTTGGACGGACTCAATGCGGGCGGTTATGACGCGGCCTTCGGCGGCGCCCGGCGCGATGAGGAAAAGTCACGGGCCAAGGAACGTATTTACTCCTTTCGCGACGCCTTCGGCCAGTGGGATCCCAAGAACCAACGCCCTGAACTGTGGAACCTGTACAACGCTCGTCTCAAAAAGGGCGAATCGATTCGGGTCTTCCCGCTGTCCAACTGGACCGAGTTGGATGTCTGGCATTATATCTACTACGAAAACATTCCCATCGTACCCATGTACTTCGCTCGCGAACGCGAGGTGGTGGACCTGAACGGAACCTTGATTCCCGTGAAAAACTTCCCTTTTCCCAAAGCACTGGCCGGTAAACCGGTCAAGAAGATCATGTGCCGCTTCCGCAGCCTGGGCTGCAGCCCCTGTACCGGCGCCATTCCCTCCACGGCAACCAACCTGGAGGGCATTATCGACGAGATGGTTTCGGTGCGCACGTCCGAACGGGCCAATCGAGTGATCGACCACGATCAGGAGGGGTCCATGGAACGCAAGAAACGCGAAGGCTACTTCTAGGAGCGGGGAGCAATACAAATGACCAGCTTGACAGAGAAACTGAAAGAAGAAGAGCGAAAGGGATTTTTGCGGTTCTCCACCGCCGGCAGCGTCGACGACGGCAAGTCCACCCTGATCGGGCGCCTGCTACACGATTCCAAAAACGTCTACGAGGACCATTTCAAAGCAATCAGCAAAGACCGCCGCGCCGACGAGCAGCCCGATTGGGCCCTGCTTACCGACGGCCTCAAGGCGGAACGCGAGCAGGGCATTACCATCGACGTGGCCTATCGCTATTTCGCCACGGCCAAACGCAAGTACATCATTGCCGACACGCCCGGTCACGAACAATACACGCGCAACATGGCCACCGGCGCCTCGACCGCCGACCTGACCATCATCCTGATCGATGCGCGCAACGGCGTGTTGCCCCAGTCCCGGCGGCATGCCTTCATCGCATCCCTGTTGCAGATTCCGCACATTATCGTGGCCGTCAACAAGATGGACCTGATGGACTACAGCGAAGAGGTGTTCAACAGCATTCGCGACGAGTTCGGCGATTTTGCGGCCCGGTTGCAGGTGAGCGACATCCGCTTCATGCCCATCAGCGCCTTGATGGGCGACAACGTTGTGGAACGTAGCGAGCGCATGCCCTGGTACAACGGCGAAAGCCTGTTGGAGATCCTGGACAACATCTACATCGACTCCGACCGCAACCTGGTGGACCTGCGTTTCCCGGTGCAGAGCGTGCTGCGGCCCGATCAGAATTTCCGTGGTTTCAGCGGCCAGATTGCCTCCGGGGTCATGCGCAAAGGCGACGAACTGATGGCGTTGCCCTCCATGAAAACCAGCAAGGTGGCTTCCATCGTCACCTTCGACGGCGAGTTGGACGAAGCCTTCCCGCCCCAATCGGTCACCGTGACCCTGGAAGACGAAATCGACATCAGTCGCGGCGACATGCTGGTGCACGTGCATAACCGGCCCCGCATCGAGCGTCAGTTCGAGGCCATGGTGGTGTGGATGGACGAGGACCAACTGGACGTCGACGAGACCTATTACATTAAACACACGACCCAAACCACGCAGGCCATGATCTCGGAGTTGCGCTACCGGGTAGACATCAACACGCTCAGCAAGGAAGACGCCGACACGCTGGTTGTCAACGAGATCGGCCGCATTGTCTTCCTCAGCCACCAACCGCTGAAGTACGATGCTTACGAGAAAAATCGCGCCACGGGCAGCATCATCATGATTCACCCGGTCACCAACCGCACCGTAGGCGCGGGGATGATCATCGAGCGCGAGCCCAGCGAAGCCCTGCCGGCCCGTATGGAGCACGGCGAGGGCGCGGTTACGCACCGCGATCGCAAGGGCAAGGTGGAACTGACCGAACGTATGGAACGCATGAAACAGCGGCCGGTAACGATTTGGTTTACGGGCCTGGTTTCGGTGGGCAAGCGATCCGTGGCCCAGGAGTTGGAACGACGCCTGTTCGATCGCAAAGCCCACGGCGTGATGCTGGACGGCGGCGCCCTGCGCGAGGGCCTGAGCCGCGACCTGGGTTTTGCAACGGCCGACATCGCCGAACACCTGCGCCGCATGGCGGAAACGGCCCGCTTGTTGAACGATCACGGCCAGATCGCCGTCTGCTCGGTGGTCTCGCCGGAAGCGGGTCTGCGCCGCCAGGCCAGGGATATCATCGGCAAGGAACGCTATATCGAGGTTTTTCTGGACGCCCCGCTTGAATGGTGCGAGGAACAGGACGAAACCGGACTCTACGCCAAGGCCCGCAAGGGAGACATCAAGAATCTGGCAGGGGTCAACATGCCCTACGAGCGCCCGGAGCATTCCGACCTGACCCTGCGCATGGACCAGGTCGATGTCAACACGGCCGTGGAACAGATCCTGGATCTTCTGGAAACCCGAAACATCTTTCACAATTGAACGCCGACATTCAAGCCCGGAGTTCGCTCCGGGCTGAAAAAGCGTTGAGACCTGTTCATTCGCGTCGATTAGTGATAGAACCGTTTTGAATAACGCCGATCGAGTGAGGTCAAGTTCATGAAGGTCCCTTTTTCCTACCTACCGCGCCAGTTTGAAAACCCGGACCCCATCCTGGCCGAGATCCGCGACCTGGTAACTCGCGGCGCTTTAACGCTGGGCGGGCCGGTGGTTCAGTTCGAGGAAAACTTTGCGCGTTTTATCGGCGCCCAATATGCCGTCGGCGTGGGTTCCGGCACCGATGCTTTGTTCCTGTCCCTGAAGGCCGCCGGTATCGGTCCCGGTGACGAGGTGATCACCGCCGTCAATACCTTCGTGGCCACCGCGGGCGCCGTTGAAACGACCGGTGCGCGTACTGTGTTTGTGGACTGTGACGATCGCTTCGTACTGGATGTCAACAAGGTAGAGGCCGCCGTTACGGAACGTACAAAGGCGGTGATGCCGGTTCACTACACCGGCCAACCGGTTGATATGACCGCGCTAACCGCCCTTGCCGAACAACACGGCCTGATGATCATCGAGGACAGTTGTACCGCGATCGACGGCGAGGTCGACGGGCGGCGTTGCGGCTCCATCGGCCTGGCCGCCGGCTTTAGCTTCCACCCCTTGAAGAATCTCAATATCTGGGGCGACGGCGGGATGATCACCACCAACTCGGAAGAAATACGCGACCAACTGCGCCTGCTGCGCAACCACGGCATGGCCGATCGCGACACCTACCTGTTCTTCGGTTACAACAGCAGGTTGGATACTATCCAGGCCGTGGTCGGCGATTACCTGCTGCCCCAAGTCACTCAAATCACGGATCGCCGTATTCAAATTGCCCAAACCTATGACGCCGCCTTTGCCGAGCTTGCCCCAACGGTGCGCACCCCGGTTCGCGGCGCGAACGAGCGTCACGTCTTCCATCTCTACATCATGGAGGTCGATCACCGCGATGAACTGCTGGCGCATCTCAAGGCATCCGGCATCAGCGTCAAGGTGCATTACCCCATACCGCTGCACCTGCAACCGGCGGCCCGGCACCTGGGCTACGGCCCCGGCGACTTCCCGATCGCTGAGACGCAAGCCGGGCGGATCATCACGCTTCCGTGTCATCAGCACCTGACCGAGGAAGAAGTTGCCTATGTCATCGAGCAGGTCCGTGGATTCTATCGATAACACGTTCGGTCAGGGACAGGCTATGACCAGGTTCAGGATATCCGTGTTCGGCCATTGCGGCAATTGAGCGGGAAGCGCGTCGCAGATGCAAAAGCCCAGTTCGATGAGCGTCACGTCGTCGACCCACCATCCCGCGGTGCCGGGAGCCGTGTCACTGGAATCGGAGGCGTGGCGCCAGCGCAACAGCACGTCCTCGCCCGCCATGTCCGACAGGTCGATGCCGGTTTGCACGAAACCGCCTGAATCGCCGGTCCAGGCGCGCCGTCCCGAAATCTCGTTGGAAGACTGCCACAGGATGCTCACATAACCGTCGCCCGTCAAACGATTGCCGTTAGCCATGATCCCCGCACCGTTTCCGGCCAGGATGTCGAACCAGTTGGCGCCGCCGTCGATACTGTATTCCAGGACATTGCCGTCCCAGTGCTCCTCGGTCACGTACTTATGCAGGAAGCTGATGCGCGTATTGACCGTGGCCGCGATGGGTTCAGCCGTTTGCAGTAGTTGATCCTTGTTTTTGGACTCGTTGGCGGTGAAGAAACTCGTGCCGTTGCCGTCCGTTTCGACGGTGGTCAGCGCCCAGGCATTGCCGCCGTCGTCACCGGGTCCGGCGGCGGTGCTCCAGCCGTCGCTGCCGTTCTCGAAATCGTAGACGCGATGAATGATGCCGCGGCCGGGCGTCGCCGTCATTTGCAGGAGGTTTGTGTCCTCTACACCGCCGCATGGACCCACGCCGCGCGAACCCACGATTTCCGTACGCAAGATGTAATGGTAGGTGGTCCCCGGCGTCACGTTTTCATCCACGTAGGCAGTCCCTTCCAGGCAGGAGGCGATGCGGTTCTCCTCGACCGGCGTGAAACCGGAGGTTTCCGAGCGGTAGATATTAACCACCACACCGGCGCCGGGGTCGGTCCATTCCAGGGCAACCTCGCAGGCGAAGCGGTCGGTATCGATGGTCGCGGTCATGACGGAGGCGGCGTCGCAGTTACTGTAGGCCGAGAGGCAATCGGCATCGGCGTCGTAGGCGCGTACCAGGTAGCTGTAGGTACCTGCCTGTTGGAGGGTTGTGTCGGTAAAGGCGGTTCCGGCCACGTCTTGCGCAATCATGGTGTAGGTAGGTTGGGCACATGAGCCGGCCGCACGGTAGACCTGATAGGAGTCGGCATCCGCAACCGCGTCCCAGGTTATGTCGATATCGGTGCCGTTCGCGGTGACGGCAATCACCGGAGCGTCCAGGGCGCAGACACAATTGGAAAATCCGAACGAGGCGATTCTGGTAGACCACTGCCTGGCCGGGTTGTAATTGCCCGTGAACCAGAAGGTGCAGTCGTCATCGGGGTCCACCGCCATACCGTTGTAGTCGCCGTAACGATTGCTGCCGTTGTCGGCCGTTCCGCTGATCACGTTCGTCTCAGTTTGCGTCATCATGCCCGCCGTGTCACCGGCCAGACGGCCCGTGTAGCGCAGACCCGGGTAGATGCTGACGCCGTTGACCACGTTGTAACCCAGGGCGATATTGCCGTTCTTGTCCATGCCGACCGCGCCCACCCAGCGATTGACGCCGTCGCCGGGCGCATGCGTGCCCTCCTGGTGAAGTGTCCAGGTCGCGGGCCCTCGGGTAAGGTCGCGGCGTAATTCGAACCAGCGAATGCCGCCGGTGTCGCTGCCGTCCGCATCGACCGTGAAATTGCCCAACAGGGTTTCGTAGGCGCCGAAGTTGCGGTAGACCAGGGGCGACAACACATTGGCATGAATCACGTCCACCCTGGTAAAGCCGTCGGGCTGGTTGAAGCATAACAGCGGTTGGGCAAAGCAGATACCGGAGTCGAACTCGGAAACGGGGATGCTGGTGGTGCTTAGCATGGGCGTATCGGGGTTTTCAAAATCGAGGGTCAACTCCAACAGGTCCAGGAAATCATTGGCGCCGTCGGCGGTCATGGGCGTGTGCAATTCGTCATCGCGATGGCGTATGAACAAACCCGCGCTGCCCTCGGGAGGCAGAGTTGCGCCTTTCAAAGTGGCGGGCGTAGCGGCCTGGGCGGAAAAACCCTGTAATACGCCGATATCCACGGTGATCACGGTCGCGGGCAAGCCCTGCAACATGGCGTCTCGATCCAAAGCGCGGATCTTGGGCGCCTGGTTGAAGCCGTCCAGGTCATTGCCGTTCACCAGGTAGGCGCCGCGCCACAGGCCCAACTGGTTGTAGGCGGTGCGGTCGGTGGTGAAGCTGTAGGCGAACCAGCCGCCGGTAATGGGATCATTCGTCTGAGAAATATAGATGCAAATCGCGGTTTTGTCCTGGGAGTACTCGCTGATCAACCAACGATCGGCCAGGTGATCGTAGAGAATGGAGGGATCGCCGTTCCCGGTCATGCAGGCGGCGCCCAAAGCCAGGTCATCGAGAATAAAGGGACCGGCGACCACGGAACCGTCGACCTTGCTGTAGAAGGTATATTGGGAACCCTGTAAGGAGTTGATCGCCTGAAGATACATAAATCGCCCCACATCGCCGGTAGGGTCGGATGGGAACGAGCCGGAAAAGCCCTGGCCTTCGATATTGGCGAACGGGGAGGTAAACAAGGGGTCGGAAATACCGCGAATCGGCCCGCCGGCCAGCGGATCGGGCCCGTCCGGCTTGGCATAAGCACTCACATCGGCATTGCCGCTGCTGCGCGGTACCTCGCGCACGGCCATGCCGGGCTCCCATTGCGGCGCACGCGGCAGGGTGCGCAGGTCTACATCGATGACATAGGGCGTCACGGGTTCGGAGATGCGAACGGCGCCGACCTCTTGGGCGACCAGGCACAAGGGGGACAGGACAATAAGGCTGAAAACAAAACTGGTGAACTTCACGGGCGATCCCTCTCAAAAACGTAGTAGCAAGGGGTAGGGTTGATTGGCGCCGTTATGGATGTTGCTGCCAAGATGACACATGCAGGATCATAGCAGAGATGAACCGGTCGATAAAGAGCCGGTTCCAAGTGGGAAGCGAAATCCCGCGGTAGGAGTCCGGTCAGCCGTTGTCCCCCCTGCGCTCAATTAGAAAAGTCTCATGACCCGCTGCAAGGTATGTTAAGATTCATCGGCTATTTGGCTAAGAACGGTGGGGCGGTTGCGAAACCTTGGACATCGCGCAAATTGAACAATTGATCGGTCCCGAGCTATCTCGTTTGGACGGCGAGATGGAACGCATTATCGGCTCGGACCATCCCTACATCCAAACCCTGAATGCGCGCATTATGGAGGGGACAGGTAAGCGTCTGCGACCCAAGCTTTTGATCCTCTGCACCCGCATGCTGGAATGCGACAGCAGCGACGCGGTACTGTACGGCGCCTGTTTCGAACTGATTCACACCGCCACCTTGATCCACGACGACATGATCGACGACGCAACCACCCGTCGGGGCCGCACCACCATGCACGAGCAGATCGGCAACACGCTGACCGTGCTCTACGGCGACCTGGTTTATATTCGCGCACATCGCGCCGCCGCCCAGGCCGGCCGGCTGAGCGCCCTGGTGGCTATCGACAAGGTCTCCGAAAAGATGATCGAGGGCGAACTGCTGCAAAACCAGGTCAACTATAACCTGGACATCGATCGCGAAACCTACTTCGATATCCTGACCCGAAAGACGGCCTACCTGTTCGCCGGGACTACCCAAGTCGCGGGATTGACCGCGGGTCTGGATGACGAGGCTTGCGAGGCTCTTTTCCAATTCGGATTCCACCTGGGCACGTCCTTCCAACTGATCGATGACTACCTGGACTACACCGGCAACGCCGAGGCCATGGGCAAACCCGTGCTCAGCGACCTGTTGGGCGGTAAGGTAACCCTGCCTGTCATTCACGCCCTGGCCGCGGACAACGGCAGCCTGCGCGCCGGCATTCAGGCCATTTGGGACGAGGAACTGGACGAAGTTCCCAGGCATCTGGCCGATGTGATTTTGCAATCCGGCGGTTTGCAGGAAACCCGGCAACTGGCCGCCGAAGCGGCGGAAAGAGCCGGTGAGGCTCTGGCCCGGGTACCCGTTCGCGATAACCAATTCAGCATGATGGTTCAAGCACTGCCCGCCTTCTTGCTCAGCCGTATCAATTAAATGAGGTGAGCCTTGGCGGTCGAGATCCTGACGCAACTACCCGAGCCCGGACTATTGCTGAGCCCCGTCTCCCCCTCGCCCCTCGCCTCCAAATGCACGGAGGAGGAATTCCTGGACCTGGCTTTGTCGCGTCTCCAACTCGGCGGTCCGGGCTGTTTTCTGGACAGCGCGGGACCTTGCCACGAGCGGTCCCGCCGCTCTTTTCTCAGCGGCGTCATTCGCGGCCTGTTCTTGGAAGAAAACGGCCGGCTCCGTTTCGAGGATCTTCAGGCAGGCGCCTCCTACCAACTGACGCGGGAGGAGTTTGCCGGCTGGGTCGATGCTTTTGCGCATCTGGGCGAGCGGCTCGCCGGACCCATGTTGTTTCCGTTGCTCACCTACGAGTCCTTCAATCCGGCCGGGTTCGCGCCGCGGCCACATCCGCTTTGGCCCGGTATCCAAGCCGCCTGGCTTTTGAGCGAGGACAGCGTCGTTTATGATCGGGAAACCGAGACCCTGATACAGTCCGGGCAGGATTTTGAACCGGTCGCCTGGTCCGCGCCGGCATGCCGGCCTCGCCAAACCGGTTGGCGCGAGTCCGAACGGGAATACAGCGACAAAATCGCCCTGGTGCAGCGCGACATTACCGACGGCATCTATTACCAGGCCAATCTCAGCCAACGCTTCGCTTGCGCCGGCGATGAGGACCCCTTCCGGGTATACCGGCGCCTGCGGGCCTTGAATCCCTCTCCCTTTATGGGCATGTTCCGACTGGGCGATCATATGGTGATCTCCGGTTCTCCCGAACGCCTGGTGGAGAAACGGGACAACTTCCTGTCCTCCAGGCCGATTGCAGGAACGCGCCCGCGTTTTCAAGACAACGTTTTGGACGCTCGCAGTAAGATGGAATTATGCGCCTCTGAAAAGGAACGCGCCGAACACCTGATGTTGGTGGATCTCATTCGCAACGACCTGGGGCGCATCGCCGCAACCGGAAGCGTTCGCGTGGACGAGTTCCTGACGATCGAGACCTATTCCCACGTACACCACCTGGTTTCGGAGGTCAGCGCCCGCCTGGCCGAGGGCATTTCACTGTTTGACCTGATCGCCTCCATGTTCCCCGGCGGAACCATTACCGGCGCACCCAAAATAAGCTGTATGAAACGATTGCGGGAACTGGAGGGCGAGGCGCGAGGACCTTACACCGGTTCCATGGGTTACGTCACCACGGGCGGCGAAATGGATTTGAACATCCTCATCCGCACCCTGATTTATCACGCGGGCTACTACTGCCTCCACGCGGGCGGCGGCATTGTGGCCGATTCGGTGCACCATGCAGAGTTCAAGGAAGCCCGATACAAAGGTGCGGCCCTGATGGAGGCCCTGGGCATCCAGGACCCCGTTTCGGCGGAAAAAGCTTAAAAGCGCCAGCCCAGGCTCGCCATGTAGCCCATCAGGTTCTCGTCCAGGTTGTCGAAGAGGTCGGAGGCGTTGCCGTCGACCGCGTCGGGCGTGTAAAGGATCTTGCCCTGAAGGGAAAGCTTGTCGAACAGGGTGATGCCCGCGCCGATTTCCAGGCCGATCCCGTTATCCGTGATCTTCAGGTCGTCAAGCTCATCCAGGTTGCTGCTGTCCACATTGGTGTAGTTGAGCCCGATTTGGGTGAAGAAGGTGGTACCGATGGGATACCAAAGGAAATCCACGGCCAGGATGGAGTTGATATCGATATCGACCTCGCCGAACTCCTCTCCCAGGATATCCGTGTAATTGCCGGAACTGTCTACATAAAGACCTTCGATTTTAATCCCGAAAGCCAGGAATTTTTTGGTGTAGTCAAGACCCACGACAATGGAATTGTCATTGTCGTCCAAACCGGTATTGGGCGAATAGGTGCCCAGGGAAACGCCGAAGCCACCGGCAATAAGACTTTGAGCCGCGGCCGTCAAGATGAATAATACGGCAATTCTTTTCATGTTTCCTCCACGGAAGATTCTAACTCAACGCCCAAGTCTAGCAGGAGTTTGCGCGTTCGATCAATAGCGCCGCTGCCTTTGGAAAGGAAGTCTTGCGCACGCCCCGCCATGGCGGCCAGTTCATCGGGATCGTCCAGTAATCGCCGAAAAGCCGGCGCGACCTCGTCCGGTCCGCCCAGGACTTGTATGGCGTCCACGGCCAGGGCCTCTTCTACCTCGCGTTTGAAATTGTGGATGTTGGGACCCATCAACGCCGGCGTACCGGCTTGCAGCGATTCCAGGAAGTTTTGGCCGCCGCGATCGTTGAAACTGCCGCCGATCAGGCTGAGCACGGCTTTCGCGTAACAGCCCGAGAGTTCGCCGAAGGTATCCAACACCAGCAGGTCGGGATTGTCTGTTTCCGCCAGCATGGAGCGGAGCACGGGATTCATACCGGCGAGTTCGGCCAGGTGGGTATCCAGAGCATCCAGGTGGCGCGGCGCCCATAGTACCGCCCGGTCGGGGTGGTTCCGGCGCAAGCCGGCCAGTTGGGGGCTCAACATGGGCGCCTCGTCGGCGGAGATGGAAGCGAAAACCAGCGGCCGGCGCTCGGCAAGCCATTGGGTCAGCGGGCTTTCCGGCAGCACCATGGGCTTGAAATCGAACTTGATATTGCCGGTAACGGTAATCCGGGTCGGGTCCACGCCCAGCATCAGAAAGCGGTCCCGGTCGGATTCCCCGCGCACGGCGACGGCATTGGCCCGAGCCAGGGTATCGGTGAGCAGGGACAATTTGCGAAAGCGTAACGTGCGCCGGCTCAAGCGGCCGTTGACAATGGTCAAACGCGCGCCGTTGTCGGTGACGAAGCGGAAGAGATGGGGCCAGATCTCCGTTTCGATGACGATCAGATCGGGGATCTCCAAACCGGCAAACAGGCGCCGGTAGCATGAGAGCTGATCCCAGGGCAGGTAGCGTGCCCGGCGGCGGTCCAGCTTGCCGGTGAGGTAGGCGAAACCGGATCGCGTCGAAGTCGTTACCAGAATATCCTCGTCCGCCTGGTTGGCGCCCAATAAAGCCAGGGCAATGTTGATTTCACCGACTGAAACGGCGTGTACCCAGATGCGGGGCTGAAAACCGACCGGTTCGGGTCGGTAGCGAAGTTGGAACCACTTCGCAAACTTGGGTGCGGTTCGCCGCCAAAGGGGTCGGGAAAGAGCCAGGAAGGTGAGGACGAACCAGGTTGTCGCCTTATAGATCCAATACAAGAGCACAGCCTTTTAAGGGAATGAACCGGGTGAGCCGATCCGGTTCCCCATATTGTGCAAGGTCAGCCGACCCGCTTGCAAGGAAAAGGGTAAAAAGAGGAGTATTCTCACAAAGCGCGGATGCGTCTTACGGTCTTTCGAGCCGGGCTTTAATAGGAATGCGTTCTACAACCGGGGGAATGCCGGAATTCATCCCGGCTTCTACGAATCTCAGGTGAATTGGGTTGTCTTATTGAAAAAGTAAGTTGTACTTCCAGTAGAAAAGGTTGTACTTCCCCAAACGAGGGCTGTGGTTTCAACATGAAAATATTGTGGTCGACCGGCCGAGTAGAACCATTTCATATAGAAAAGGTCGTGGTCGACCGACCGAGTAGAACCATTTCATGTAGAAAAGGTCGTGGTCGACCGGCCGAGTGGAACCGTTTCATGTAGAAAAGGTCGTGGTCGACCGGCCGAGTGGAACCGTTTTATGTAGAAAAGGTCGTGGTCGACCGGCCGAGTGGAACCATTTCATATAGAAAAGGTCGTGGTCGACCGGCCGAGTAGAACCTTTTCATTTCTTGGTAGCGTGAACAGGGCCGGGCATGGATTGCCTCAGGAAGGAACCAAAGCCAATGAAGCTCTGAAAAAACTCGCTTACCGGCATGGCCCGGGTCTGTTCGCGCCGGACAAACAATCCCGCGGGAACCTGTTATTACTTTAAGACCGAAGGCATGCCCGCACACCTAAACAAACCGGGAAAGCCTGAAAAGAATCTCATGTGGGGATTG
>JASJCB010000261.1 GCA_030066195.1 Acidobacteriota bacterium | reverse complement strand
TTCAGGGCCATGGTCAAGACGGCGGACCAGACCGGCTTCCCCTTAATTTTCGTACCTCAAAGCATGACCTCGATCACCACTATTCGGTGAGGCCGCTCACCTCTATGATGTAACTCGCATCACCATATCATGACCGTATTGGGAAAGGCGTTTCCACCTCAAAACGCCCAACCAACTCATTTCGATCACCTTGGGACGATGCAGTCGCCTGGATCATTATTTGCCCGCGTGACCTGACACACGAGTGATCCCCGTTAAAGAATCGCTTGGACCAAGCCGACATGGAACATTAGGCTGTCAACAGGTTCAAGCGAGGCAGTCTGAAAAAAGCAAACCGCATCGAAAGGGTGGGACGCAAAGCCAATGGCCTAAGTCTTCTTATGAGGGTACGGCCGCATGGTTGCCAGACGAAGCCGACCGGCACGGACGCCGGACGCTATGGGAGACGGATATGGTACCCGGCACGCAGCAATTACGCATCATCTTGCTGATGGGTCTTTTTTATTTATGGATGGGACACAACCTACACGCCGCTGAAATCAGGATTGTTCCGGCATCCGGTGATGCCGGCTTCGGCGACACTACGCCGGCCGCTCCGGTAGGCGGCAACACCGGCGCCACGCTGGGGGAACAGCGCCTGAATGCCGTGCAACACGCGGCCGATATCTGGGGTTCGCTCATTCACAGCGATCTCACCATTACCGTCGATGCTTCCTTCGCGGCGCTTTCCTGTACCGAGGCGGAAAGCGGACTGGGTAACGCCTATCCCACCGACGTAGCCCGCAACTGGGGCACCGAACCCCTCGCCAATGTCTGGTATCCCGTCGCCCTGGCCAATGCCATTGCCGAAACCGACCAGGTTCCCGAACGCGCCGACATCACCCTTGTCCTGAACAGCGCCCTGTCGCTAACCCCGTGCCAGGGCGGTAAAGATTGGTACCTGGGCCTGGACGGCAACGCCGGCAGCGACATCGACATGGTGACGGTAGCACTCCACCTCATTACCCATGGTCTGGGTTTCTCCACGCGAACCGACCTGACCAACGGTTCTTTTGTACCCCTGGCCGGAACTCCCGACATTTTTGCTTATTTCCTGGAAGACCACAGCGTCGGCGAAACCTGGCCCAACCTGGGCAATGCCGGACGCCTGGCTTCCGCTACCGACACCGGCGACCTGCGCTGGACCGGTCCCAATCTGGTCGGTGCGGCCGGCCAGGTAGACATGCATGCGCCCGCTACCCTGGAAACCAGCGCCGATCCCGTCGAGGTCGGACTCTCCGTGGAACACTTTGCCGACACCATGAACGGCGAACTCATGCGCCCGGGTTACAACGGCGTCAACCACGACGTCGGCCTGGCCTTGGAACTGTTGCTGGATCTCGGCTGGGAGCGCCGCCGCAATGCGGACCTTTCATTGACCACCACCGCCGATAACCCTCTGCCGCAAACCGGCGACCAGGTCACCTTCACTGTAACCGTGGACAACGACGGACCCGGCGGCGCCCTGAACATCGTCGTCGACAACCAGTTCCCCGCGGACATGACCTATGTCTCCCACTCGGGACCCGGCAGTTACAACACGACCACGGGCGCCTGGACCTTATCCTCCCTGGCCAAGAATACCAACGCGTCCCTTGAAGTCGTTTTCACCGTGGACGACTCGGGTAGTTTGACCTATGTGGGTGAAATCGCGTCCACAAGCCAGGGCGATGATGACTCCATTCCGGGCAACGGCGTGACCACTGAAGATGACTACGTGGCCCTGAACCTGTCCGGCATCGGCACCATCCTCAACGATCAACTGGTCAACAATGTGCGCGGCGGTGTGGACCAATGGCGCTATTACCAACTGGAAGTGCCCGCCGGTCAACGGCTCCTGAATGTCAGCCTCTTCGGCGGTCGCGGCGACATGGACATGTACGTGCGTCAGGGCGCCTTGCCGGATGTCGACAATTACGATTACCGGCCCAGAATCGACGGCAATAACGAAACCGTGAATATCGATTTCCCCACCGCCGGTACCTGGTTCATCGGCGTCTACGGCTTCTTGGACTTCTCCGAGGGCAACCTGCACGCCAACTATTCCGCCTCCAGCCTGTATGCCAACATCCAGCGCATCGAAATGGCCGAATGCCCCACCATTAAAATCATCGCGGAGGTCGGTGAGGACCTGGGCCCCGTCACCGGGCTGCTGCGCGGTCAATTTACCGTCAGTGAAAGCGGCGATACGCCCGTACCGCCCGATTCCGCCGTCGAAGGCGAACCCGGCGTCTACACGCTCACCTATACCACGCCCCTGCTGCACGGCGGCGACATCTACCCGCGTATCGGCGTGACCGCCAATATGGACACGGCCTACGATTACGGCGTCTTCAACAACTGCACGCCTGACGGCGGCGCTGTCGACGTATGGATCGACGAGCACGAGACATTTCCCGGCGCAACGATCACCGTGCCGGTCCATGTTCAGCCCATCGAGGTGGGTTACCATGTCAACTCCTTCGAGATCGACATTTCCTACAATGAGGAATACTTCAAGTTCACCGAGCACGTCATCGACGGCGCTTTGACCGAGGAATGGGACCTGGTCTTCAGCAACGGCAATGTGGAAGGCAAGATCTTCATCGCGGCCGCCGACACGCAAAACCTGGACCTGGTCGCCGATACGGACGACATCATCATCGGCCTGACCTTCGAGGTTGACCCCAGTACCCCGGTAGACTGCTACCCGTTGGTCATCGATCGCATGGTCTTCAACAACGGCACGCCTATCGCCAACCTGGAGAACGGCGCCCTTTGCATTCCCGGCGGGCCGGGCATACCGAGCGCCGACCTGGAATTGACCAAAACCGTCTCCGCTCCGTCAGCGAATGTGGGCGAACAGTTGGAATTCACCATCCCGATCAAAAACCTGGGCCCCGATACCGCTACCGAAGTCACCGTCATCGACCTCTTGCCGGCCGCCCTGACCTATGTCTCGCACGAGGGCGGCGAGTATGACCCCGAAACGGGTATTTGGGATGTGGGGACCCTGTTCGTTGACGACACCCAGGAACTCACCATTACCGCCGAGGTCAACACGCCGGGTTGTTTCGATAACATGGCCGAGGTGAGATCTTCCGAGTTGTTCGACCCCGATTCCACTCCCAATAACAAGAATGTGGAGGAAGACGATATCGGCATCGTCGAATTCTGCGGCATCGCCGTGGCCGATTCCGATCTCAGCCTCAGCAAGACGGTGGACAATGACAATCCCAAGGAAGGCGAAACCATCGTCTTCACGCTTACCGTTACCAACCACGGCCCCGACGCTACCCCGAGCGATGTCATCGTCACCGATCGTTATACCGAGATTCAGCCCGCCATTCTGGAATACGTCAGCCATAGCGGCATCGGCAGTTTCAATGCCGAAACCGGTGAGTGGACCGTCGGCCCCCTGGCCGGCAACACTTCCGAGGTTCTGGAACTGAGCATGAAGCTGACCGGGGTGGACGACGTGACCAATGTCGCCGAGATCACCAACTACGGCGGCGCTACCGATGTAGATTCCACGGCGGATAACAACGAACCGGCCGAGGACGACCAGGCAGAAGTACCGGTCTCACCTCAGAAAGCAGACCTCAGCCTCACCAAGACCGTGGATATATCGGAACCCAACGTGGGTGACGACGTCGTCTTCACCCTGGAAGTCACCAACGCCGGCCCGGATACCGCCGCCGATGTCATCGTCCGCGATCAACTACCGGAAGGCCTGGACTACGTTTCCCAAACCGGCACGGGCGTCTACGACGAAATCACCGGCCTGTGGACCGTCGGCACGGTGGGACCGAGCACTACCGTAAGCATCGACATCACCGTCAATGTCTCAGGTAATGAGGCCATGGTCAACAAAGCCGAGATCTTCAGCGCCGATCAGGGCGATCCCAATTCTACCCCCGGCAACGACCTTCCCGAGGAAGACGACCAGGACGAGGCTACCGTCATTCCCCAAAAGGCCGATCTCGCAGTTACCCTGGCCGCCGACATCCTGATTCCCGATATCGGCGATCAGGTCACGCTGACCCTGACCGTGGACAACGGCGGCCCCGACCCCTCTACCAATATGGACCTCATCGTCACCCTGCCCGCCGGTCTCAGCTTCGTGAGCAACGGCCCCACCACCACGCCCGGCGTTCGCGGCCCCGTGGGCGATGATTACGATGAGGCGACCGGCATCTGGACAATCGGCACCCTGCCCGTCGGCGAGCAGCGTAGCGTGGAAGTGGTTGTTCAGAAGGACACTTCCGGCGTGAAGGAGGTCACCCTCCAGGTACGCAGCAGCGACCAGTTCGACCCGGATTCCACGCCCAATAACAACAATCCGGAGGAAGACGACCAGGCCGATATCCTGCTTGGCTCCGCCGATCTGGTACTGACCTCCTCCGTGGATAACGATGAACCCGATTTGGGAACCCTCATCGAACTGACCCTCGACCTGACCAACAACGGCCCCGATCCCGGCCAGGATATCGAGGTTCAACTGAGCATTCCCGAGGACCTGATCTACGTAAGCCATGCCGACGGCGTCTATGATCCGGCAACCGGCATTTGGACGATTCCAACCCTCGCAATCGAAACGACCACCAGCCTCACCCTTACCTTGCGCGTGTACGGCGCTTCCGCCAAATCGATCACCGCCGAGGTGGTCGCCTCCGGTTTGCAGGACCCCACTTCCACGCCCGGCAACGGCGATCCCGCCGAGGACGACTATACCTCGCTCACCGTTACGCCGACCTGTTCCGCCAACGCCCGCATCGTGTTGGTCAACGCGGATGCTTCCGGTGTGGGTTTCAACGATCCCACCCCAGTTTCTCCGGTAGGCGGTAACTCCGGGACCACCCTGGGCGAACAGCGGCAGATAGCCTTCGAAAAGGCAGCCTTCATTTGGAGCCAGAATCTGCGCAGCAACGTGGAAGTCAAAGTCGAGGCCCGCTTTGCTGAACTTTCCTGCAACGCCACTCAGGCCGTGTTGGCGACAGCCGGACCCAAGTCGCTGGTCAAGGATTTCCCCGGCGCTCCCCTGCCCGAAACCTGGTACCCGGTTGCGTTGGGCAACGGCCTTGCCGGCGTGGACCTGAAAGTGGATTCCGTCGATGTCTCCGCGCGTTTCAACGTGAAAATCGACAGCGCCCAATCCTGCTTCAACAACCACAACTTCTACTACGGCCTGGACGGGAACCCCGGCACCGACTTCGACTTCGTCACCATCGCCTTGCACGAGATGGCCCACGGCCTGGGTTTCCTCACCTATGTGGACGGCGAGACCGGCGCCAGGTTCATGGGTAACGACGACGCCTTCATGATGCACCTGGAAAACCACGACACCGGCAAGAGCTACGCCCAGATGACCGATGAGGAACGCGTCGAGGCCGCAACCGCCGGCTCAAGCCTGCAATGGACCGGTAACGATGCCGTCGCCGCGGGTGTCATCCTGAATGACGGCGTAGGCGATACCGGCCACCTGGAAATGCACGCGCCCGATCCCTATCTGCCGGGTTCCTCCGTGAACCACTTCACCACCTACGCCGACCCGGACCAGTTGCTGGAACCCTCTTACACGGGCCCCAATCACGAACCCGGCCTTGCCCTGAACGTGCTCTTCGACATGGGCTGGTCCTGCCGAGGGGTGGACTTCCCCCTGGTGGACCTGGATCTCTCCATGAGAGCATCCGACACGGAACCCGTGGTAGGTGAACTGGTTACTTTCACCTTGACCATCAAGAACGAGGGCGACGAAACCGCCGGCGGCGTGCAGGTGACCAACCTGTTGCCCGACGGTTTGACCTACCAGGCCCACAGCAGCGCCACCGCTCCAGATTACACGCCCGGCACCGGTTTGTGGAACCTGGGCGTCATGGACCCCGGCGATCGCCATACGCTGGAAATTACCGCGCTCGTGGACGCTGCCGTCTTCATCACCAACGTGGCGGAAATCACCAACACGGTGCAACCCGATGTGGATTCCACCCCGGCTAACGGCGACGATAGCGAGGACGACTACGCGGTGGTCTACCTCACGCCGAGAGCCGCGCCCAAGGCCGACCTCTCCCTGCAAAAAACAGTGGACAACCCCGCGCCCTCCATGGGCGACGATGTCACCTACACCCTGGTGCTGCACAACCGCGGCCCCGAGATTGCCCAAGGCGTTGAAGTCACCGATATGTTGGCGCCCGGCCTAAGCCTGGTCTCCTCCGCCGGCGGTACCTACGCGGGCGGCGTTTGGACCGTGGGCGATCTTGCCGTGGGCGCAACCGTCTACCTGGACATCACCGTCAACGTCACCGGCGAAGGCAATATAGTCAACGCGGCCGAGGTCACCGCATCGTCCCTGCCGGACTCCGATTCGACCCCGGCCAACGGCTCCAACGACGAGGACGATTACGCCGAGGTGGACATCTTCGTCCAACCCACGCTGACGCCCTGTGACGGTTGTGCACGCGTCATCGTCAATAACCTGGACGCACCCGGCGAGGGCTTCAATAATGAAACGCCCGTAGCCCCCCTGCCCGGCAATCCCGGCACCACCCTGGGCGAACAAAGACTGATTGCCTTCCAATACGCGGCCAACCAGTTCTGCCGCTATCTCCAGAGCCCCACGCCCATCGTAATCAACGCCAAATTCGATCCCCTGTACTGTGACGCTACCTCCGGCATCATGGGCACCGCCGGACCCAGCACGCTCATGCGTGATTTCGAAGGCGCCCCCCTGGCTCAAACCTGGTATCCGGCAGCACTGGCCAATGCTCTGAACGGCGATGACCTGAACGGCGGCGAAGCCGAAATCGATGCGGTCTTCAACAGTCAGTTGGACGATAACGACAGCGACGGCCAATATCTGCCGACCAATCGCGGCGGCGATGATGACGATGACGGCGGGGATGATGACGACGACGGCGACGACGACGATGACGGCGGCGGTTTCGAATACGACTGTGTCGATTCCCATGTCAACTACGTGGTGGAAAACAAAACCACGACAGTGAAGTTCGAAGACGCCCCGCTCGGCCTGGGCGAAGACAAGACCTGGATGCGCGACATCTTCGTGATCGACGTGGACGGCGCCGGTCCCTCGGTAGGTGTCAAAATCAAGGCGGGCCGCTCCAGTTTCACCAACACCCTGGTCGGCGTCGGCGATACGGTACTCATGCAACACGGTTTCCGCGTAACCATTCTCAGCATTTCCGATACCCTCTACACCTTCAAGGTGGTCGGTGTTTGTAACCCTAAAGCCTTGAGTCATATCGAATTCGACTTCGGCGACGATGCCGTGGTCATGACGCCCACCACGCACTACACGGCCTCCCGCATGACTTGTGACGACCTTTGGAACAGGAACTGTGAGGAAGAAGATCCCGAAAGCCCTAACGGCGGCGTCGACGGCGATGATGACGACGGCGGCGACGGCGATGATGATGACGACGGCGGTGACGGCGATGATGACGATGACGGCGGTGACGGCGATGATGACGATGACGGCGGCAGCGGCGGTAACGGCGGCGGTGGTAACGGCGGCGGTGACGGCGATGATGACGATGACGGCGGCGGTGACGGCGATGATGACGACGACGGCGGCGACGATGACGACGACAACGGCGGTCCCGACCTTCCCGGTGAAGAACCCTGTGTCGGCGATGTCGGCTGGTACTACGGCCTGGACGGCAACCCCGGCGACCAATTCGATTTCGTCACCGTAGTACTGCACGAACTGCTACACGGCATGGGCTTCAACACCCAGGTCGACCTGGACCCGCGGAGCAACAGCCGGGGCCAAACCTTCCTCGGCTATGACGACATTTACATGACCCACCTCAAGGACGGCAGCGCGGGACTGCACTGGGACGAAATGTCGGCCGAGGAACGCATGGACTCCGCGGCTGACATAGAAGACCTGTATTGGTCCGGCCCGGTTACCGCGGAAATGAGCGGCTTCCTGACCGCCGGCCTCAACGACTCCGGCGAGCCGCGTATGAACGCGACCGACCCGGTTCAACCCGGCACCACGGCGACTCACTGGAGCCCGAGCCTTTCACCCAACGCCCTCATGGAACCCGGCTACCAGGGCGCGAATCACGACCCCACCCTGGCCATCTTCCTCCTGGAAGACCTGGGCTGGCGGCGGTTCGGCTGTGTCGACCTGCGCCTGGAAGCAACGGTAGACAATTCCTCGCCTGCCGACGGCGAAACCGTCACCTACACCCTGACCCTGGTCAATGACGGACCCGAGGACGGCACCGGTATCGCGGTCAAGGCCTATCCCGGACTCGGTCTGACCTACAGCGGCGACAACGGCGGCGGCGCCTTCGACAACGCAACCGGCATCTGGACCGTGGGCGCCATGAGTAACGGCGCAGAGTTCACCCTCGAAATCTCCTACACGGCAGGCAGCGGCGACAAAACCTTCGAGGCCGAGGTCGACGAGGCGGGCGAGGCCGACCTGGATTCCATCCCGGGCAACCTGAACCCCTTCGAGGACGATTTCGACCGCGTCAGCGTGGGCAGTGTCGATCTGTCCCTGGCCGTGGAACCCAATATCCCCGAGCCCACTCTGGGCGGCTTCGTCCAATTCACCTTCACGGTTCACAACGACGGGCCGGATAAGGCTACCGGGACCCAGGTTTCGGTGGAACTACCCGAGGCCCTGACCTATATCTCCGACTTCAGCGGCGGCACCTACGATCCCGATACCGGCATCTGGGATGTGGACACGGTGACCACGGCAGCCGACCAGACCCTGACCATCGTCACCCGCGCCGATTCCCTGGGCACGCATTCCGTGCGCGGCGAGATCACCCAGATCGACCAGCCGGACACGGACTCCACCCCCGGCAACGGCAACCTGAGCGAGGACGACCAGGACGGTTCAAGCGTCACGGTCACCAACCCGGGCGAAAACATCGAGATCGTGATCATCGGCGTCTACCCCTTCGGCTGTCCGGTCATGAAGGTCAAGGCGCGTATCAGCCAGGCGGGCGAACCCCTGACCGGCTTGACCTCGGACAAATTCGAACTGTCCGAGGATAATGTCACCGTGCCCTTCACCTTCGAGGAAGACGCGGAGCCCGGCATCTACTGGTTCACCTACACCTCGCTCAGCCCCGACGGTCAACTGCACACCGTGGACATCACGCTCACCAATCCCTTGCGCGGCGTGGACCCCATCTTCATCTGGGGTTATAAACAATTCACCAACTGCAACACCGAAGGCTGTACCGAAATCTTCAACAACGTGGTGGTGCCCTACATCTCCGGCTTCAAGGACACCTGGCGCTGCTTCTGGATCGACGTACCGCCCAACCAGGCGGGCCTGACCGTGGACACCTTCCTGGGATACGGCGATGTGGACCTCTACGTCAAGCTGGGCTCTCCACCCACGTTGAGCGATTACGACTGGCGACCCAATCAGGCGGGCAACGACGAGCAGGCGCTGGTCACCTTCCCCGAGGCAGGGCGCTATTGGATCGGTCTGCACGGGTTCGAGGAGTACACCGACACCAACCTGCTGGCGCGCTACTGGGCGGCGGAACTGGATATGACCATCGACGCCGTCTTCACCGACAGTTGTCCCGCGGTGGTGACGCGCGTAACGGTCACCCGCGACGGTCAACCGGTGGACTGGCTCACGGCGGGAGACTTCACCATCGACGAGGACGGCTCCCGCGTGGACATCACCTCGGCCGAGCAGGTGGAGCCCGGCACCTATGAACTGACCTTTACTACGCTGAAGCCCGACGGCGGCGAGCACAGCCTGCTGATCACCGCTGACGTGCTGGGCGACCTGGTATTTGCCACCAAGACCTACGCCAACTGCCTGGGCGACTGCATCGAGTTGGAAAACAACGTGGTGCGGCCGGAAATCTCGGGACGCCAGGGCAGTTTCCAATGCTTCTATATCGATGTCCCCGAGGGCTTCGATGTGCTGGAATTCAAAACCTGGGACGGCCTGGGCGATGCGGACCTGTACGTGCGCTTCGGCAGTCAGCCCACGGTGGACGCCTACGACAATCTCAGCGGTACGGCCGGAAACGAGGAACGGGTTTACATCCAAAACCCGACGGCGGGCCGCTGGTACTGCGCCGTTCGCGGTTTCCTGGAGTTCACCGACCTGAACCTGCTGGCCCGTTACTACAACCTGGATGTGGAAATAGAGATCGAAGAGATCGACCTCAGCCAATGCCCGACCATTGCCATCCTGGCTCGGGTCTCCAGCCAGGACGGCCCGTTGACGGGACTGACGGCGGAAAACTTCAAGGTGGGCGAGAATGAGGACGAGGCAATCACGCCCTCATCCGTTGAGGAGTTGGAGCCCGGCTATTACAAGATCTCCTACACCACCGCCATTGCGGACGGCAGCGAGGTCTTCGTCAACCTTGAGGTCAACTACAACGCGAGCATCGCCTTCGACGACACCTCCTACAGCCAGTGTACGCGCGCCGGCCCGGTGATCGCGGTGAAGATCAACAAGGAGAACTCGGCGCCGCCGGGCAATATCGTCAACATTCCCGTGGCTTTCGAACTGGAAGGCAAGCTGGACATTGCCAACCTTACCATCCAGGTGAATTATGACGCGGAACTGTTGGAGTACCTGAGCATCGATGCAACGGGAACCATGCTGGACGGCTGGGACTTCATCGACGACAGCGATACCACGCCGGGTTCGATCAAGGTCACGGCCAATACGCTGACGCCCATGGAGGTCGGCGGCGAGGGTGTGATCATGATCATGCGCTTCGCGGTCGATCCCGCGGCCACTCCGGGCGCCTGTACGGAACTGGACCTGGTGGATGAGGTCGTTGAATTCAACAACGGCGAGGTGACGGCGTCACTCACCGACGGCTGTTTCTGCGTCGGCGAGCCGGGCTGTGACCGGGCGCTGGGCGATGTGGACACCGACGGCGACGCGGCCGAAGCCTGGGACAGCCTGCAAATCCTGCGGGAGATCACCTCTATTCCCACCGTCTACGATCCCATCCCGTTGTGCGTCAAAGACACCAACTGCTCGGGCGACGTGCGCCTGATCGACGTGGTCAAGGTACTGCAACGCACGGTACGGTTTATCGACGAGTACTGCGCGGACGGACCGAGCAACAGGGCGCCCGGCACCTTCTCGGTGGAGGTGAGCCAATCGGTCATCAACCCGGGCGAGCCGTTCGAACTGCAAATCGACCTGACAGACCTGCCCTTCGGCCCGGTCTACGGCTACAGCTTCGACCTGGACTACGATCCCGAGAAACTGACCTTCGCCGGATCGGCGCCGCAAGACGGCACCATCACGGAGCGCTGGGGCGAACCCCTGATCAACGACCAGGAGGGCCGCCTGAGCCTGAGCCATATCAACCCGATCAACCCGATCAGCAGCCTGGGCACCCTGATCCGCCTGCGCGGCGTCGCCTCGGCGGAAGCGGTAGACACCCTGATCACCTTCAGCCGATTCGAACTGGCGGAAGACACGGAACCGCTGATGACAGTGGGCCCGCTGGCCCTGGAAGTAGAGGGCGGTCCCTGTTACGACGTCCTCCGCTACGAGTCAATGCTGGACAACTGGCCGCAAAACAACATCCTGGAAATCCTAAGCGAACGCCTCTGCCTCGGCAAACGAGAGTAAACAGCGCGTGCCTTTGAAGGAGGGAAACCCCCTCCTGGGCGCGCACGCATCCTGCGTGCATTTCCAGACAGTTGCATTAGAATGACCGTGGGTCATGAATAAAGCCAGGAAGTTACAATTCAAGCTAACCCATCTTCACATATTTACCATACCCTGACGACCCTCAGCCAGGCCGGATTTTGTACCTCTGGACAAGCATGATGCCCGAGCGCAGGGAACGAAGCTTCGAAGGGGCAAACTTCCATTGCAACTCCCGGGGTCATTTAAAACCCATGGTCATTCTAAGACAACCGTCTGGAAATGCACGCAGGATGCGTGCGCGCCCAGGGTGTAAGCCTTTAACGCACACGCGTGCATGCGTTCGGGCGAGGCGAAAGAGCCGACAATCTCCTATATGACAATGTAGAATCGAGTCCGCTTCAAGAAAACGGCAACAACTCGTCCAGGGTTTCCACTTCCAGAAGGGCCAGGACCAATCTGTCTACGCCCAGGGCGATGCCTGCCGAGGGCGGTAGGCCGGAGGCCAGTGCGGCCAGGAACTGTTCGTCCAGGGGATAGGTGGGTTTGTTGAGGGTTTTTCTGGTTTCGTTGTCGGCCCGGAACCTGGTGCGTTGCTCTGCTTCGTCGGTTACTTCGTAGAAGGCGTTGGCCAACTCCGTCCCGCGCAGGTATAGTTCGAAGCGGTAACAGGTGGGCAGCTTTCCCGGTACGATCGGCGCTTTTTTGGCCAGGGCCGATTGCGACGCCGGGTAGTCGGTCAGGAGGAACGGTCGGTCTTTTCCCAGGTGCGGTTCGATGAAGTTCAGGAACAGCAGGAAATAGAGCGTGTCCCAATCGTCATCCGTCGCGTGGGGAATGCCTCTTTGCTTCAGTGCCTTTTGCAAGGGTTCCCGGTATTGGTGGTCGGTGAGTTCCAGGTTCAGGTATTCCCGGAAAACCTCGACTACCGTGCGCCGTTCGATGCCGGCGGTGAAATACGCGGGCGTTTCGGCGAGCGGAGCCAGGGCCGTTAGCAAGGCTTCCAAGTCTTCCGTCAACATGTTCAGGTCGGCGAAGACGCGGTACCATTCCAGCATGTGGAACTCTTCGCGGTGCAGCGTGCCGCGATCCCCTTTTCGGAAGCAGGGTCCCATCTGGAAGATCTTGTCGAAACCCGCCGCCATGAGGCGTTTCATATGCAGTTCCGGGGAAGTGCGCAGCCAACGATCACCCACGGACCAGGTATCCAGGAAAGGCTCCATCCCCGGGTTGGCCACGGCGACCGGCGTATCCGTTTCCAGGAATCCCTTTTTCAGGAAGAAGTCCCGGATCGTTTGATGAATTTCATGGCGTCTCTTCAGCAGGTCGAAACGTCGATGCAGGCGGGCAACTTCTTCAGACGGGCGAATGGGCTGATGGTAGCGAACCTCCATCCGACCCTCGGCATCGACGGACAGGGCGCACCAACAGGGAGCCGGGATGCCCGGATCGATCGGCAGCGGCAGGGAACCGCTGACATCGCGCAAAACAAGGTCGGGGCCGTCTTGAACAACGCTCCCGGCAATCAGACACGGCCCCCCTGAAACTAAAAAGGCCGCAATCGAGATGCGGCCCTTAAAGGAATCGATGTGGCGGGGCAAATCAACGGCCCTCGGGTCGCTTGCAGCGTTCCGAGTAATCGCCCGTGCGGGTATCGATGCGAATCCACTCGCCCTGGTTGACGAACAGCGGCACGTTGACGCGGTAGCCCGTGCTGACCACGGCCGGTTTCATGGTGTTCGTAGCCGTATTGCCCTTGATGCCGGGCTCGCATTCCACGATTTCCAGTTCCACGAAGTTGGCGATCTCGCAGCCGATGGGCAGGTCGTTGAAAAAAGAAATCGTGGCGTTGATGCCCTCGTAAATATAGTTCACGGTATCGCCCAACTGATCCGTATTCATGGTGACCTGTTCGTAGGTTTTGTTGTCCATAAAGGTGTATTCGCCGCCGTTTTCATAGAGGAACTGCATTTCCTCGTCGCGAACCTCGGCCGGCTTCACCGCTTCACCGCTTTTAAAGGTGCGTTCAACCACCGAACCGGTGATCATATGTTTCAATTTGGTGCGCACGAAGCCCTGGCCTTTACCCGGCCGGACGAAATCTACGTCCACCATCATGTAGGGATCACCGTCAAGCTCGACTTTGAGCTTTTTCCTGAACTGGTCTGTCTTGATCATGCGAGTTCTACCTTTTCGATCTAAAATCTTGAAGCCGGCTTACGGCATGGCCGAGTTGGTCAGCAAACATGTTATTTTATTAGGCTGTTGTCAATCAATCAATGAACAATTGGCAACTTATCGGAGTGCCTGTCTTGAAAACAACGCCCTTTACCCCGGTCGTAACCCATAAAAAAACGAAAGGTCCGTTCGCCACACGTCGAGAAATCCTGGAGCGTTTGGCGCTTGAGCCCGCCCTATATGACGCCTTACGTCGCCGCTTTCCCATCTCTTGGCCAAGCGACTACCTGAACCTGGTGGGCGCCGACCCCGCTGACGATCCCATCGCCAGACTGGGACGACCTGAGCCGGATGAGCTGAGCGCCGACCCCGGTGATATTGCCGATCCCATCTCCGACCAGGTTTTGCGCCCGGTGCCGTTTCTGGTTCGCAAGCATCGGGACCGCGTCATCATCCTGGCCGCGAAACGCTGTCATTTCTACTGCCGCTTCTGTTTCCGCCGCGAGGAGCCCGTCTCGGCCGAGTCCGAACCGGGACCTGCCGACTGGAACCGCATCACGGACTACCTGGCCGCCCATCCCGAAATTCAAGAACCGATTCTTTCCGGCGGCGATCCCCTGACGCTTTCAGATGCGGCCCTGTTCGAAATTTGCGACCGCCTGGCCGCCGTTCCCTCCGTCAAACGCCTGCGCATTCACACTCGGGCGCCGGTACATTATCCCCGCAGGATCACCACCAACCTGATCAAAGGGCTGGCGCGCCACCTTCCCCTGAGCATCATCACCCATTTCAACCACCCCCGCGAGATCACGGAACAATCGGCGCGCATCGCCGAACTGATCCTGGAACACGGCATCGGTTTCAAAAACCAGGCAGTCCTTCTGCGCGGCGTCAATGATGATCCCAAGGTTCAAGCCGAGCTATGGCGAGACCTTTCGCAACTGGGGATCGGGGCGCATTACCTTCATCACCCGGATCGGGTGAGCGGCAATGCCCGTTTCCGCCTGACCGTGGCTCGCGGCCTGCAAATCTATGCCGCCATGAAACAACAGATCCCGGAGAATCTGCCGGCCTATGTGCTCGACCTACCGGACGGGCGCGGCAAGGTGCCGGTCACCGCATTACAGCGCCTGGCCGA
>JASJCB010000260.1 GCA_030066195.1 Acidobacteriota bacterium | reverse complement strand
AAACCATCATCACCAGCGCCAAACTGGAACCCAGCCTCATCGTTGTGGACGGCCTGGAAATCAACGAGCAGACATCGACAACCCTGCAAGCGATCACTCGCGCGGCACAAAACAATAACGTCCGCATCCTTGCCTCGGTCCGTATCCATCGCGATGACAACGGACATATCGACTTGGACGGCCCCCTCCAATTGATAGCCTCTCATACGGAGCATATCTACCTCCTGGAAGAGGAACCGGCACGCGACCGAATCAAAGTCGAAAAAGTCGCCGAAAACGGCAGTTTGACCGCCATGCCCATCTACTTCTGCCCCCACGACTTTGTTTTCCGACACGTCTAGTGCCCCACTCCGGCGGGAGCGCGCCCAAGCATTGAAGGACAGGCCGCGGGACCCGCACAATCAATTCGGTAAAATAAGGCTCTTCCCATGTGAAGGGCCTTTTTTGTGGTGGACGTGGTAAAGTATTAGCGCCTTTCCGCACCGGTCGTCAGCTTACTCAACCAGACGGCCGGCGCCATTTTTCCCTTGAGGAGAGATTCATGAGCAATCAGTTGAAGGCCGTCATCGAGACGAGTAAGGGCACCATCAATATCGACCTGTTCGCCGACAAGGTTCCCGTCACCGTCGCCAGTTTTGTCAACCTGGCCGATCGCGGTTATTACGACGGCCTGAACTTCCACCGCGTGATCGCTAATTTTATGATTCAGGGCGGATGCCCCGAGGGCAGCGGTCGCGGCGGCCCCGGCTATCGTTTTGAAGACGAATTTCACGCCGACCTGAAGCACGATCGCGCCGGAATCCTGTCCATGGCCAACGCCGGCCCCGGCACCAACGGCAGCCAGTTCTTCATTACCCACGGCCCGACGCCGCATCTGGACCGTCGGCACTCTGTCTTCGGCGTGGTTTCCGGTCCCGAGGACCAGGCCGTGGTGGACAGCATCCGCCAGGGCGATAAAATCAACAAGATGACCATCGAGGGCGATCAATCGGCGTTGAAGGAAGGCCAGGGCGACCGCATCGCCGACTGGAACCAGACCCTGGATCGCGAATACCCGGCCAAACGCTGAGCAGCGTCGCCATTTGGTGACAGTTGCGGCCGTCTCACAGGACGCGCGTCGACATGGGCGCGTGTCCGTTCCCAGCCGGCGCGGGGTTTCACGCGTAACCATGCGCCGGCCCGTATCTTGCTCTATTAAATTGCCATGAATATCCCGGCCGATACATCGACGGTCGATCCTCGAACCTGTGCGTGCTGCGGGTGAAAGGAGATTGGAATGGCTAGAAAACTCGCGGGAATCTTTGCATTCCTATTGCTTACCATCGCGGTACTGCCGGTCGATGCCGGAAGAGGAAACGGCCGTAGCGCCACAGTTCGATCCGGCGGCACGGCGATCCATCAAACAAGCGCGCGCTCTTCGGGAAGATCCTATAGATCGGCTCATCGCGGCAGCGGGCGCGGCGCTTACGCGTACAAACATGGACGTCGCGGGTACGCCGGCTACCGTGGTTACCGGGGCTATCGCGGATATCGCGGTTATTACGGCGGCTTCTACGGCTACTACGGCTACCGTGGTCTCGGCTGGTGGGGACCTTCGCTGTCCTTCTACTGGGGCTATCCTTACGGCTACTACGGCTGGTACCCCCATGGATACTACGATTATTACGGCGGACCTTACGGCTACTACTATCGCAATCGCGTTACGGGTAGGGTCAAAATCAAGGCCAATTACAAAGACGCCCAGTTGTACCTGAACGGACATCTACTTGGTAGAGCGGGAAAATACGACGGCTGGCCCCACTCGCTTTACCTGCGCCAGGGGCGCTACGAAATTATCCTGGTCAAGGACGGTATGGAAACCGTTCGTCAGGAAATCGAAGTCGTGCCGGGCACAACCCAGAAACTGAAGATCGAAATGGTAGCGGGTGAATCCATCCCCGCGGCCGAACTATCGAAACCCCTGGTTCAACGCAAAAAAGAGCGCGAAGACCTGTACCGGAAATATTCCAAGGACAGGCCGGAACGTCGTGCGAACCGAAACAGGGGCGCGCCTCCCGGTAGGAGCGGCGGCGCGGAAGCACCGGCGGACACGCTGGACATGCGCCGTGAGCCCGGACGCCTGATCTTGTCCATCAGTCACGCGGATGCGGTGGTCTACCTGGACGGCCGCTTCGTCAGCACCGCGGCCGATCTGGCTAAACGCGGCGGCGAGATCAAGCTGGACGTCGGCAAGCACGAATTGGAAGTGTTTGTTTCCGGACACGAACCGCATAAACGTACGATCGACATCAAGGCGGGAGACCGTCTGAGCATCGATATCGATCTTCAAAAGAAACCCAAATAGCATTTGACCTGCCTTGCATCGCGGGGAAATCGGCTTGCCGGTTTCCCCGCGATTCTTTATTTGCGAACGCGTTCTTGGAGCCGGTAATCATCGTTGTTCGGCTGTCCTCAAATCAAAGGTTCACCAAAACCAGTGCCGGCAAAACAAGAGCAACCGCCAGGCGGTCTCGGGTTTCCAATCTTTCGCCGAACAGCAGGGAACCGCCCAAGAGAATCAACACGGTCGATCCGGCGGAGAACACGGGGAAAACCACGGCGGCGGGCAGATGATGCAGCGCTTCGATCAGGAACCAGGCGCTGAACAGGTTGGGAATCCCCACCAGGCAGCCGAGGAGGATGTCGCCGCGACGTGTTGCCTGACGACGGCCCAGCGTAAAACCCAGACTGCACAAAAAAGCAACGCCGAAGGCCGCGGCCAGGAAGAGTGATGCCTGATCCGACGGGCCGTATTTCTGGAAGATCTTATTGCTGAACTCGGCACAGCCGACCACCAACAGGACCAGCGGCAACAGGAGCCGTGTTCGCGGACCTTTATCCTCTCGTTTCGTGAAGCAAACCGCCGTGATCGCGGCCAGGGAAAAACCGATACCCGACCACTGGTAGCTTCCCGGAAACTCCCGCCACCAGATCAGCGAGGCGCATAGCGGCACCAGGATGCCCATCTTGGCAAAGGATCCGGTCAAACCGGCGCCGTTGTGACGAATACTGATCTGGAAAAGGATGAAGCCGGCGAAGAACAAGATGCCCGCGCCCAGGCCCAACCACAAGGTCAGGGAAACAGGGGCTCCCTCTCCCGGGCCCCGACCCCACATCATGGCGGTGCTCACCAGCAAGGCAACCAGGTAATTGGCGCTGGTTACCGCGTAGCGATTGTGATCCCGCGTTTCGCTGAACTTGAACAGCAGGGCGATGGCGGCGCTGCACAGGATCGCGGCAACCAGGAAAACCACGGCTTAGAGCAACTCCTCGGACGTACTGGGCTCGCCGTATTTGCGTAACTTGGCCTCGGCCGCAAAGGCGCGGATGTAGTTCAACTTGTTGAACTCACCCAGGCTGATCAGGTTGATCACTTCTTCCTTGCCCAGGATGCGGTTACAGATTTCCCGGAGACTGTCGCCCAAAGCGAAGTAGTAGCAAACCTGCTCGCGTAGCGTGATCAGGTATTTCAACTTGGCGTGCAACTGGGCGTAGCCGTCCAATACAATGCCGCGGTGGGCGCAGAACAAGGTATCGAACTGATGATCCAACAGGTGCTCCAAGCTGTTGATTTCCTCGTTGGGATCTTCGTCGGCCCGCAGGAACTTCGGTCGCGAGGCCACATAGACATCGCCGGTGAACAACCAGCCGCGATTGATCTCCAGAAAGCAAACCAGGTCAGGAGCATGGCCCGGACAATGAATGACCTGTAACTTCAAATCCCCGGCAATCACCTTCTCGGGTAATGCTTCGGCGGTGAACCGCTTGGGTCTCCCCCAGGTCAGACGTCGGTAGAGGGGCATGGGGAAGCCCTTCTCATTGATGGCGATGCCGCTCTCATGGGCTAGGATTTTGGGCTTCCATTGCTTTTGTATCCGGGCGCAGTTACCCCCGTGATCCTCGTGGTGATGGGTTACCAGCACCTGGTGAATATCGCGTTCAGCCAGGAACTGACGAACATAACGCCACTGATTGGCAGGCCCCGTGTCGATGATGGTGTCTTCGATGCGATAGACGATACACGAGGTGTTGATTCGGTTGAAACGCCCGACTCGCAAGCCTTCCAGGCCCTCGAAGTCGAATTGATCCAGAACTGCCATGCTGCCCCTTCAAACACGCATTCGTCGCGGCCGCATCATTGTAGTCTAAACCACCCGGCTGGGGAAGACTTTAGGAAGGACCCCGTCATACATATGAAAAGGGGGTCGCAAGGCATGGCGCCCGAAGGCCCGGCCGGTAAACACTCTTTTCAGACCGGATTGTAGGAATTCTCACCGCGCCATGCATTGACTTTTGCCGTTCGGGTCGTTAGATTATGCCTAACGGCCCACACCTTTCTAGACGAGGTAGCTGCATGTCCGGCTTGTTTTCACCTCGACCGACTCTCGGTCTATGTTTGTTTCTGCTGGCGGCCGTACCAGGCCTTACACAAGAAAAAGAGACCCTCTCCGCCGATGAAGAACACGAGAAGCTGTTCTTGGAAAACCGTTTTCCATCGGCCGCAACCTGTGCCACCTGTCATCCCGATCACTACAGGGAATGGTCGGTCTCGCCGCACGCCTACGCGCAGATGTCGCCCGTGTTCAACGCCATGCACGGCACCGTTTTGCAAGCTACCAACGGCACCAACGGCGACTTTTGCATTCGCTGTCACACGCCCGTGGGTATGAACCTGGGCGAACCCATCTTCATGAGCAATATGGATCGCCATCCCACCTCCCGCGAGGGCATCACCTGCATCGTCTGTCACCGGGTCAACAAGTCCTACGGCAAGTTGTCGGGGCGCCTGGCCATTGTAGAAGGCGACCTGTTCGAGCCGGTTTACGGGCCCAAGGGTAATGCCGAATTGGAGCATGTCCTCAATAGCGGTGAGTATCGGGTGAACACCGAACGCGGTCGCGCGGGCCGGGCCATTCACACCCAGGCGGAACGCTTTTTCCAGTTGGACAAATCCGGGTTCTGCGGCACCTGTCACGACGTGAACCTGGTCAACGGTTTTCGCTTGGAGGAAGCCTTCAGCGAATTTAAGCATACCCCGGCCGCCAAAGCGGGGATCAGCTGCCAGGACTGTCATATGGGTAAGGAACCCGGAGTGGCGTCCGGTTACGACGAGGCGCCGGCAGCAGTAGTGGGCGGCAAGCCGACCCGGCCGCGCAAGCGCACCAATCACATGTTCATCGGCCCGGATTATTCCATCATCCACCCCGGCATCTTCCCGCACAACGTGGAAGCCTCCGAACTGGCCACCATACGCGAGTGGCTGACCTTCGACTGGAAGGCGGGCTGGGGCACCGACGATTTCGAGAAAACCGTAACCCCCGGTACGGAATTCCCCGAGCGTTGGCGCTCGGCCGATGACCGCTACGACGCTCGTGACATCTTGACCGACAACCTGGCCTTGTTGGACGAGGCAAATGTAGCCCGCAAACAGGTCTTGCAGGCTGGTTACCAGTTCGGCAAGATCACCCACAAGCTGGACCGTCGCGGCCTGAAGCTGAATGTGGAAGTACGCAACGCCACCAACGGTCACGGCGTTCCCACGGGTTTCGATGCGGAACGCCTGGTCTTCCTTCAGGTCTTCGTGTTCGACAAAAACGGCAACCGCGTCTTTGCCTCCGGCGACCTGGACCCCAACGGCGACGTGCGCGACTCCCATTCATTATATGTACACAACGGCGAACTGCCGCTGGACAAGCAACTGTTCAGCCTGCAGTCCAAATTCCTGACGCGCATGGTGCGCGGCGGTGAACGGGAGCAGGTCATCGTGGTCAACTATTCGCCCGACCCCCTGCCGTTCCTGCGGCCTTCCACCACGCCCACGGTGCTGACCGGACGCCCCGGCGGCGCTCGCAAGCACAAGCAGGGCATTGAACCGCTGGGTTCGCGTCTGGCCAAATACCGGGTCAAGCGCAAGCAACTCGGCCAGGGCCCCTATCGAGCGGAAGTTCGCCTGATAGCCGGCATGGTTCCGGTCAACCTGGTGGATGCGATCAAGGGCGTGGGCTTCGATTACTACATGAGCGCGAAGGAAGTGGCCAAAGCCGTTGTGGACGGTCACCTGGTGCTCTGGGAAAAAGAACTGATCATCGACGATGAGGGGGAAAGCCAATGGGCCGGCAACTGAGCTTCCTACTGATCCTCCTTCTCACGAGTGCGGTGTTCGGAGCGGGCGGTGGTGAGGGCAGCAACCTGCCCGACGACAAGGGCCCCGTCAAAACCGATGAAGTGCCGAAACGCCCCAAGCCCATCTTGGAGTTGGGCGAACCCTTTCTGGGCACCGGCACGCTGTCGCCGGGCTTCACCCTGCCCACGGGCGCGGTCTGGCAACCGCAGTTACTGGTCTTCGGCAGCCTGCGCACCGCCGTGCAAAGTAATGACCTGGGCGGCGAGAATTCCCGCATCGACGAATGGGCCAACCGCATGGACCTGTTCACCAACCTGCAATTGAGCGGTTCCGAGCGCCTGGTGGTCGGCCTGCGCAGCCTGGATGAAGACGGCGTCTTCTCGGGTTACATCTTCAACAACGAGGGCGACCCGGACAGCGAGGGCAACGTGGACGCCTTGAACGGTCAGATCGGTTCCCTGTTCTTCGAGGGTGATTTCGGCGAGATCTTCCCCAACCTCAGCCCCGCCGATTTTCGCGGCACCGATATCGGTTTTGCCCTGGGTAGGCAACCGCTGTCCTTCCAGGAGGGTATGCTGATCAACGATACGGTTGACGGCTTGGGCCTGACGCGCAATTCGCTGTTGCCGGGCGGCACCTCCAACCTGCGCATGACCTTATTCTATGCCTGGAACGAGCTGAACGTGGATGACGACGGCCAGCTCTTCGGTTTCTTCACCTCGGCCGACCTGCGCCGTTCCACCCTGGATGTGGACGCGGCCTGGGTAGACTTTGACGACACCGCCGACGACTTCGGCGTGGTGGGCGTCAGCGCGGTGCAGCGCATCGGCGCCATGGCTACCTCCTTCCGCGTTCTGGGCTCCTTCGGCGAAGACATCAACCGGGGTTATGTCTTCCTGGCCGAACTGGCCAGGACGCCGCACGGTACCCACAACCACGCCTACGCCACCGCCTTCGCGGCCGTGGACAACTTCACGTCGGCCTCGCGCGGACCGGCTTCCGGCGGTCCCCTGGGCCGGGCGGGCATCAACTTCGCGGGCGTGGGCCTGGGCAACTACGGCGCCCCGCTGTCCGGCACGGCTTCCGATGTGGCCGGCGGCGCAATCGGCTATCAAATGTTCTTCAATAACAATCGCCGACAACTTCTGGTGGAACTAGGTGGTAGAATAGGACTTGAAAATGCTGTCACCGACCAGTTCGCCCTCACGGCGCGCTACCAGATCGCCATGGGTCGTCACCTCGTCTGGGTGTTCGACACCTTCCTGGCCGATCGCGAGGAAAGCGAAGACGCCATGTTGGGCGGGCGCTTGGAGTTGTTGGTCAAATTTTAATGAAGATCCGAAACACCCTTATCCTTGCCGTTTTATCGCTTATGGTTTTGCGGGTTGCCGCTCAGGAACCCGTCGAACTGGTTATGGACCCGCAAAAGGTGCGCGGCGCGGAGGCCTGCGGCGAGTGCCACCTGTCGGCCTTCGAGGTTTGGAAGAAGACCCCGCACGCACGCGGTTTCAAAACCCTGCATCGGCTGAAGGCTTCGGAAGAAATCACCCGCAAGATGGGGTTCCCGCTGATCAAACGCGAGAGCCTGTGCCTGAACTGTCACTACACGCCCACGATCAAGCGCGACACCCACCGCGCCTTGTCCGGTGTGTCCTGCGAGTCCTGCCACGGCGCGGGCGCCGATTGGATCGACGTACACAACGATTACGGCGGCAAGGGTATCGATCACAAGACCGAAACGGCGGAACACAAGCAACAACGCATCGCGGCGGCGAAAGCCGGCGGCATGCTGCGGCCCTCCGAATTGTACGGCGTCGTGGCCAACTGCTACTCCTGCCACACGGTGCCCCATGAGCGCCTGATCAACGTGGGCGGCCACACTTCCGGCAGTACGGATTTCGAGTTTCTGGCCTGGCAGGAAAAGATCCGCCACAACTTCCTGGATTCCTTCCTGAACGGCGACGGCACGCAAAACGTAGAACGCCCGCCCGAACGCAAGCGCGTGATGTACCTGCTGGGCCGCTGCCTTGAATTGGAATACAGCCTGCGCGGCATGGGCAAGGCGACCGAGCCCAAACGCTTCGCCAAGGCCATGAGCCGGCGGGTGCGCAATGCGGTCGGCGAGATTCGCGACATCGCCGGTCGTGTCGACGCCGACGAGTTGGACAAAATGTTGGCCGCCGTACGCGACACCAGGGTGATTCCCAACAACGGCAAGGCCCTGGAAACGACTGCCGAAAGCATCGGTGTCTTGACCCGGCAACTGCTGGCCCGTGCGGACAAATTGGACCTGGCGATTATCGACAAGATCATCGACGGCACCGCCCCGCCGCTCCCGGAGCCGGACCTGATCGCAACCACAACCACGGCTCCCGATACAGCAACGCCGACCGTACGCACTCCCGATACGCCGGACGCCGCGACTGACGCGACACCCAAAACCGCCGATGCAAAACCTAAAATCATCAAACGCGGCGGCATAGCGGCGAGCGGACAGGTTAAAACCAGGATCCGACCCGTGGCGAAACACGATTCGGTGGGCCCGTCCAAATGCGGCAACTGTCACGAGGGACCCACGGAATGGTGGTATTCCGATCCACACTTTGCTTCCATGGACCGTTTCTTCGAAAACGACGCCAAGGCGCGCCAAATCGCGGACTTCTACGGACTCAGCCCGGGTCTGTGGCTGAAAGGCAACCGCATTTGCGCCGACTGCCACGCCACCGTGCTGCCCCACCGCAAAACACGCGACGCCCGCGACGGCGTGGGTTGCGAAAGCTGTCACGGCGGCGCCGCCGATTACCTGGAGCCGCATAAAGAGGGCGATAAGGCTCTCGGGTTGGAACGCCCGGGTTACAAACGCGGACTGGAATTGGGTATGGCAGAGCTACGCAATTCGGCCGTGCGCGCCGAGGCCTGCGCAAGCTGCCACTACATCACCGACGAACGCCTCTTGTCCTCGGGACATCCCTCCGGTGAGCAATTCGACTACGCGGCTTCATTGAAAAAGATCCGCCACTGGGAAGGTGACCGCGATCCCGACGCCGGCGCCTATGCCGCCGTCCTCAGCAAACGCGGCCCGGTTCCCCAAGTCACCCTAGCCCGAAAAGCGGAAACCATTATCATCGAACCGGAACCGCAAGTAGCCGCAAAAGCCGATCCCGCACCGAAACCCATCGCAAAGCCGAAAGAGACCGAGAAGCGGGTGCAACCCAAGCGCCCCCAACGTCCCAAGGCGGTGACCACCAGACCCGCTCGATCCGCGCCCACGGCCGAAACAGTGAAACTGCGTCTGGAGCCGTTCCCCGACCTGGACCCGAATGCACCTATCGAGGATGTCCTGCTGTTCATCAAACAACGCATCCAAAAACTCTACGAGGCCGGATCCCGAGAGAAAGGAAATAACCGTGACCGATAAGACCGAACTCAGACGCCTGGAACAATTTCGCGACCGCTGGTCTTCGCTTGGCCTGAACAACGGGCTGCTGGCCGTCTCAGATCGCATGACCGTTGCCCAGTTGAAGGAAATCGATATTTTCGCCGAGTTCAAGGACATCATCCTGGAGAAGATCGCCACCGATGTCTCCGTGGCCACCTGGCGGGAAGGCGCGGTGCTTTTCGAGGAAGGTTCTTATATCGACCTCGCTTTTTACATCTTGGAGGGCGAGGTAGAGGTCACCCTGGAAAAGACCGATACATCGCACATGACTTCATCGCTGCCCATCTTCGACACCACGCGGTTTTCCGAAACCCAGTCCATCCCGCCCGTACAACGCACCATGATGGCTCCTCTGAGCGAAATGTTGGACGAACCTGATGTAAACGTCACCCGGCGCGTCTCCCGTAGCGAAATTGCCTTCCTGTCCACCATGGATTTCGACCTGGAGAAGGGACGCGGCGAGATCCTTGGGCCGGGCGAGATTCTGGGCGAGATCGGCGCGCTGAGCGGCTGGCCCCAATCGGTGACCGCCCGCGTGACCAGCCAGGCGAAACTGGTCCAAATCCGCCTGCCGGCCCTGCGCCAGTTGAAGCAGAAAAGCAAAACCCTGAAAACCCGCATCGAGGAACGCTATCGTTCCCGCACCTTGATGTCTCAACTGCAAACCACACCGCTCTTTGCCGGTTGCCCCGAGGGTTTCCTGAGCGAACTGGCCGAACTGGTGGAACTGGTCTCCAGCAAACCCGGCGAGGAAATCGTCAAGGAAGGCGAGCAGGCCGATGCGCTGTACCTGGTTCGCTCGGGTTTCGTGAAGCTGCAACAGAACTTCGGCGAGAGCGATATCATCTGTTCCTACCTTTCCAAGGGCATGACCTTCGGCCAGTTGGAACTATTGATGGACGGCGTGGACAACTGGTCGGCCACGGCCGTTTCCGTGGAGCATGCCGAACTGGTCAAAATCCCCGCCGACATCTTCCGCCGCATCTTGTCCACCTGGCCCGCCGTGGAAGGCCGCCTGTGGGAAACCGCCGCGTCACAGGTCCAGGACGCGGGTTACAATCGGCGCAATATCCGCAACGCCGAATTCGAACAGGCATCGCTCGATCTGGGCCTGCTGCAAGGCAACAGCATGCTGGTCATCGACCTGGCCAATTGCACCCGCTGCGACGACTGCGTGCGCGCCTGCGCCGAAACCCACAACGGCCGCGCCCGCTTCATCCGTGAGGGTGAAAAGCTGGGGCAGTTCCTGATCACCCGCTCCTGCTACCACTGCCGCGATCCCGTTTGCCTGGTGGGCTGCCCCACCGGCGCCATTCACCGCCGGGGCTCCAGCGCGCTGGTGGAAATCATCGACGATGTCTGCATCGGTTGCGGCACCTGCGGCCGCAACTGTCCCTACGACGCCATCGTCATGCACGATACCCAAGAGACCTGGCCGGATGACATGATACCGGAAGGCTTGCGCGGACGCGAACGCAAGGTTGCTTCCAAATGCGACCTCTGCCTGAGCCGCAACCACGAACCGGCCTGTGTCACCAACTGCCCGCAAGGCTGCGCCATACGGGTGAATACCCTGGACGACCTGCGGACCCTGGTGGAGAACAAGTGATGGACCAGGCATTACAAATCAACAAACCCGCCCGTTCGGAGAAGTGGCCCCGCCTATTTCAATGGGCGGTGGTGCTCTGCGTCCTGGCCTGGATCGGCGAATACACCCTGACCGAACCCATGCCGGGTTCCAACTGGCGCATGGCCTATGGTTTCACCGCCCTGGCTTTGTTACTGGGCGTTTTCGCCTGGACCGTCCGCCGCCGTTTCATGGCGCCCGTTTCCAGCATGAAGATGCCGGCGGCGAAACACTGGCTGGGCTTCCACGTCTACGGCGGCCTGCTGTTCCAGATCCTGGTGCTGATGCACAGCGGCTTTCGCCTGCCCGTGGGCTCCTTCACCTTCTGGCTGTGGCTGCTGAGCCTGTGGGTTACCTTCAGCGGCCTGACCGGCCTGCTGCTGCAACGCTGGCTGCCGCGCATGCTGGCCTCCGGGCTCTCGCTGGAAGTGCTCTACGAACGCATCCCCGAACTGGTGGAGGAAACCCGCAACCGCACGGAGAAACTGGTGGCCGGCAGTTGCGAGTCGATTCAAAACCTGTATGAGCGCGAGATTGCCGCCGATATGCAGCAACCTCGCCGTCGCCTGATCTACTTCTTCGACATTACCGGCGGCATCAAAAGTCGCCTGAAAACCTTCCAATACCTGGCTCGTTTCCTGGACGCGGAGGAACGCGCCAACCTGGACGAACTGGAAACCCTGTTTCGCGCCAAGCTGGAAATGGACGCTCACTTCACCCTGCAATACCTGTTGCGCCGCTGGTTGCTGCTGCACCTGCCCGCCGCCTGGTTGCTTTTGTTACTCGTTGCCCTGCACCTGTTCGCGGTGTGGTACTACTGAGGCGGAGACCACATGGCCAAGAAAAAGAAACACAACAAAGGAATCTTCTCACAAGCGCAACTGCCCGTTGCCGACGCCTACACGCCGTTGTTGTCGCGGGGCAACCTGGTGCGCTTCGGCCTGCTTGTCATGTTGGCGGTGGGCGCCCTGGTGCTCGCCGATTTTTTCATGCGGGACGGCAGCATGATGTCCGGCGGACCGCTCTCGACCGCTCATGCCACCGCCGCCGGCGATTGTGTGGACTGTCACGAACCCTCCGCCGGCCTGCCCTCGGAAAAATGCAGCGCCTGCCATGAGGTCTTCGACCAGGAACCGGGCATCTATTCCTACGCGGACCATTATCTATACGGTACGGATGACCTGAACCGGGTGAAGCCATTGCCGGAGGAACGCAACTGCGCCGCCTGCCATCCCGAACACCAAGGCCGCGAAGCCGCGATGACCCGGGTCCCCGACCGCCTGTGCACCGAATGCCACGCATACGGCTCGTTCGGTACGGATCATCCCCAGTTCGCCTTTGCCCGCCCGGAAACGCCCGCGCCCCAAAGCAACCTGAAGTTCACCCATATTCACCACGTCCGCGAGTTGGTAAAGAGCCAAGCGCTTTCGTCACCGGAGGAATCCTGCCTCTACTGCCACGAACCGGCGCCGGGGGGAAAGCACTTCATGCCCCTGGACTTCGATACCCATTGCGACAGTTGCCACCTGACCCAAACGATCGGCACGCCGCGCCTGCCGATTGCGCAAGGCGATCAGCCCGGTGTAGAGACCCCGGCCACCATGCGCAACCGGGGCGGTCCCTCCGACCTGTGGGCCGACTTTGCCAATCCCGAGGAGTTCCAACAAACCGGCTCGCGGCTGGTTGCCAAGAAACCGCTGCACCACACCGATCCCTGGATCATGGCCAACCTGCGCCGTATTCGCGGCAAGCTCTATGACAACGCGGGCCTGGCCGATCTATTGCGCACCACGGCGGATGTCGCGCCCGATCAACTGCGCGACTTGTACAACGAGGCGATACTCACCTTGCGACGCGACGCCGTGGGCTTGCGCGGCAGCGACAACCCGGAAGTGCAGGCCGAACTGGCGCGCATCGACGCGGTGCTGGACACGGTGGAGGCACGGCTGGACGATCCCTACGCGCCCCTGGACGAATCCCGCTTCAGCCTGGACCTGGTGCCCAAGCAAATGGAAGCGGCGGAACGCGAGGAATGGACCCAACTGGTCGCCGACCTGACCGAGGCTTGCCGCATGTGTCACGTGGTTTCGCAAGCCACCATCGCTCGCGTGCAGCCGGATCGGGCCAAACTGAAACGGGCCGAATTCGATCACGGCGCCCACATCCTGCAACGGGGCTGTTTGGATTGCCACAACACCATCCCCATCGCCGAGAACTGGAATACGGAAACTCAAATCGACCCGGCACTGGATGCGGCCTCTATCGTCAACCTGCCCAAGCGGGAAACCTGCCTGGAATGCCACACTCCGGCGGGCGCGGGCGAACGCTGTATCGACTGCCACGTATTCCACCCCGACACGGACCGCCACACCCGGCCGGTGGTCAACAAGCGGGAGGAGGGACCATGACCGCCAAACTATTCTGCAAATTCGGCGACCGCAAGGGCGACAGCTTCGTGTTCGAGAACGAGGCGGGTATCGGTCGCGGTCACGACGCGGAGATCCGCATCCCTCACCCGGTCATCTCCGGTCTGCACGCTCGCATCACCCGCGATAAAAAATCCGGTCACTACATCCTGGAAGATTTGGGCAGCAGTAACGGCACCTGGCTGGACGGCTCCCGCGTGACCGGCAAGGAGAAACTGGGCAAGCTGAACATCATCCGTTTCGCGGGCCAGTTGACCTACTTCTTCCAAGACCTGGACGCCTTCGGCCTGAATCCGGGGACGGTGGATGTCGAGGTCTCGCCCACCCGCCCGGACCCGGACATGAAAAAGGGCAAATTGGCGGATCAGCCGAAGACCAAGGAGACGGAGTACCGATTCATCCTGGCCGTAACCAGCCTGGAACGGCGCCTGGAAATTCCCCTGAAAGAAGGAACCAACCTGGTAGGCCGCAGCATCGATGCCGAACTGCACATCGACAACGAACAAATCTCGCGACGCCACGCGGAACTGACATTGGAGAACGGCGCGGTAACGGTCAAGGATTTGGGCAGCACCAACCACACCTATGTGAACGGCAAAGAGGTAACGGAAGCCACAAGTGTCGCCCCCAACGCGATCATCAAGTTCGGCAAGGTAGAATGCCGCCTGCTGCGTTCGCGCAGGAAATAATCGGAAAATAACCCAATACCATGCCTTGTCCTTTCGTTGTCGATCGGGGCGGCAAGCCGCTCGTTTCCGGTTGTCATTGGTTGTATCGGAAAAGTCAGGAGCAAAGAATCCGTTCTGATTTCTCGACCCGGAAAAGTCAGGAGCAAAGAATGAGGCCTGGTTCCTCGTACCGGAAAAGTCAGGAGCAAAAAATCGAAACCGATTCTTTGCGCCCCGAAAAGTAATGTGAAAGAAATCAGTTGTGGGTCCTTGACCCGGGCTTTTCGGGAGCAAAGAATGAGAACTGATTTTTTCTCCTGAACTTTCGGTGCGCCGAGAATGAGGACTGATTCTTTGCTCCCCGACTTCAAGTATCGAGGAATCAAGCCCCATTCCACGATCCTCGGCGACGAGGATCAACCAATCAGGCAGTAAACCGAGGTTCAGTTTCTCAAAGCACCCCAAATCAGCTGTATTGGGTTGTCAAATCCAAAAATCGGCTTGTTATGTGCCGAAACAATGAAAATCCTCGCCGACCGGGTGAGCGAAATACAACGACGATGGTCCCGAAGTAGCGTGAGGAAGCCCGGGCACGGAACGATCACGGACGGAACCAGGACGGTTGCGGTTATAGACAGGTGCTTACCGGCACGGCCC
>JASJCB010000091.1 GCA_030066195.1 Acidobacteriota bacterium | reverse complement strand
ATTTCCAGACAGTTGCATTAGAATGACCGTGGGTCATGAATAAAGCCGGGAAGTTGCGATTAGAAATTACCCTCCTTCACACATTTACAATGCCCTGACTACCCTCAGCCAAGCTGGGATTTTTTACTTCCGGGCGAGCATGAGGCCCATGTGCAGGGGAACGAAACCTCTAAGGAGTTAGCTCCCATTGCAACTCCCGGGGTCATTTAAAACCCATGGTCATTTTTATGCTATCTTTTGGAAATGCACGCTGGAAGCGTGCGCGCCCAGGGTTTTTCGCCTCGTCTCGCCCGGAGGGCGATTCTCGGCTTGTATTGAAGGGGGGTAATCCCCCCCCTGGGCGCGCACGCATCCTGCGTGCTCTTCTCTGGGGTGAGCAGGTCCTTGGACATGATAAAAAACGACTTACAGACCCAAATGCACGATTCACCTCTCCCGGAGGGCGTAGACAGGCTTGGTTCTTAAGTTGTTTTAAATTAATCCTGTAGCTCGCCCATCCTAGGGAAGAGCACGCAGGATGCGTGCGCGCCCAGGGGTTTTCGCCTCGCCCGGAGGGCGAGGCTTGGCTTGCATGCCTTTGCTACTTTTTACTTCCTCGCCGTTGCCTCTTCCAGCATTGTTGCGACCTCTTTTGGGTCTGCCGTCGGTTTTTTGCAGGCGTAATTTTGGCACAGGTACACCGTGGCTTTTTTGTTGATGGTGCCCTGGTCTTGGGTGTAGGGCGCTACCCTGGCCAGGTCCTTGGCATTCCTACGGGTTTTCAGCAGGACCACCTTGTTGGGGATGTAGCGGCCGTAGACCTGTTTCAGCATGGCCCTGGTGCCCGCGTCGTTGGTGTTTCCGGCGATGACGATTTCGAACGACGGGCCCACCGAGAAATCCAGGGCCTGCAGGAATTGGGTATAGGCCGACGGTCCTCGGGTGACGGCGCCGCTGAAGGCTTTCATGATTTCCGCCGCCTTTTCCTCGTAGGAGGTTTCGGCGGTAATGCGGCCGATGCGCAGGTTGTTGAGCGCCGCCACCGAGTTCCCCGAGGGGCGGGCGCCGTCGTAGACTTCCTTGGTGCGCATGATCAGCTCTTCGCTGTCGGCGGCCGTCATGAACAAGCCGCCGGGACCTTCGTCCCAGAAAGAGCCCAGCATGTAACTGTTCAGGGCGATCGCCTCGTCCAGGTAACGGATCTCGAAGGTCGCCTCGTAGAGTTCCAAAAGGCCCCAGACCATGAAGGCGTAGTCGTCCAGGTGGGCGGTCAGACCGGCTTCGCCGCGAGCGTAGCGTTTCAGAAGACGGCCGTCTTTGGTACGCAAATGCTTGAGCACGAAATCGGCGGCCTTGCGAGCGCGCAGGGCGTATTCCGGTGCATCCAGGGTACGAGCGCCCCTGGCCAGGGCCGCGATCATCAGCCCGTTCCAGTCGGTCAGGATTTTTTCATCACGGATGGGACGGATGCGTTTGGATCTGGCGTCGAGCAGTTTTTTGCGGCCCGCCAGCAGGCGCTTTTCCAGGTCCTTGGGCTTCATGGAGCGTTCGGCGGCCAGGTCCTCGATGTCTTTGGTCAAATGCAGCACGTTGGCGCCGGTGAAACGGCCGGTGGCTTCCTCGGCAAAGTTCCCGCCCTCGCGGAGATTGTAGACGGCGGCGAACAAGGCGGCGTCTTCCTCGCCCAGGATCTGCTTCACCTCGGCCGTGGTCCAGACGTAGTACTTGCCTTCCACGCCCTCGGTTTCAGCGTCCTCGGCCGCGTAGAAAGCGCCCCGGGGTGCGGCCAGGCGACGGTCCACATAGGCAAAGGTGCTACGGGCGGTGTCGGCGTAGGTTTGCTTGCCGGTGACCCGATAGGCTTCCAGGTAGGCCAGGGCGTTGATTGCCTGATCGTAGAGCATCTTCTCGAAGTGGGGCAAAACCCAGGCCGCGTCGGTGCTGTAACGGTGGAAGCCGTCGCCCAGGTGATCCCAAATGCCGCCGCGGCGCATGTGCTGCAAGGTCTTTTCGACCATCTCCAGGGCTTTGGCCTCGCCGGTGCGGTGATGATAGCGCAGCAGGAAGGTGAGTTGGTGCGCGGTGGGGAACTTGTTGTTGCCGCCGAATCCGCCGTTGACCGCATCGAACTGTTGCTTCAGGCCTTCGAACCCGGCTTTCAGGGTTTTCTCGCCGATGGCCGTGGGATCTACCGCCGTGTTGCGCTGAAGGTACTGAACCAGGTTTTCCGCCTGGGCCAGAACCTCGTTGCCCCGGTTGGTCCACAGGTCGGCCATGCGCGGCAAGAGGTCCATCATGCCGATGCGGTTGCCGATGGTTTTTTTGGGGAAATAGGTGCCGGCCATGTAGGGCTTGCGTTCGGGTGTGAGGAATGCGGTCAGGGGCCAGCCGCCGCTGCCGGTGATGGCTTGAGCCGCCTGCATATAGACCTTGTCCACGTCGGGCCGTTCCTCGCGGTCCACCTTGACGTTGATGAAGTGCTTGTTCATCAAAGCGGCGACTTCTTCATCCTCGAACGATTCGCGCTCCATGACGTGGCACCAGTGGCAGGTGGCATAGCCGATGGAAAGGAAGATGGGTTTATTTTCGCGTTTCGCTCGCTCGAAGGCTTCCTTGCCCCAGGGATACCAGTCCACCGGATTGGCCGCGTGCTGCAGCAGGTAGGGGCTCTTCTCGAAGATCAACCGGTTCCATTTCTCACCGCCGTCGGGCGGCAGTTTGGCAATTTCCGCGGGCGAGGGCAAAGGCGGGCGGTCGTGTCCCCCCCCTCCTGCAATCACAGGCAGGCAGGCAAGCAAAAGGACGATCAGCGGACGAATCATAGAGGGCTCCCTTGAAAGGCGTCGGCACACCGCTAACACTATAACCCGCGAAGACATTTCATATCAAACGGGCGTCGGAGGTCGGTTTCGGGAAATATGCACACTTCGCCGTCTTTATGCGGGTGTTCCAAGGGGGCCTGATTTTTCCACGATCGTGGAAAAATTCGGCGACTTTTTCCACGATCGTGGAAAAATGGGAAAACGGGTTTGTATCTTTTGGATTCAGAGGATCTTAACTTTTTGAATTTAACGGTGTCTTTTCCGTGATCGTGGAAGAATGAGTCACGAATTGGTTAATCGAACCTGTTGGATTGCATATTTTGATCGAGTTTGGTGCATTTTGACTGTTGTTTGGGCATATTATGCCAAAAATTTTGTGAGGATTACGTTTACAAATTCTATGGTGTACCCCGATAGCCTTCTATCTAAGAATAGTTTACGAGAAAAAAAATCAAAAATTCCGGGTTGAAAAGACAGGTGTGCAATGGAGTCAAGCCGGCGTCTTAAGTCGATTGCACACGTGCGCAATCGAGTCAATCCGGCGTCTTGGGTCGATTGCACACGTGCGCAATCGAGTCAATCCGGTGTCTTGGGTCGATTGCACACGTGCGCAATCGAGTCAATCCGGTGTCTTGAGTTGATTGCACACCTGTGCAATCGAGTCAATCCGCCGGCTGAAGTCGATTGCACACGTGCGCAATGGGGTCAAGCCGGCGTCTTGGGTCGATTGCACACGAGCGCAATGGCATCAATCCGGCGTCTGAAGTCAATTGCGCACCTGTGCAATCAACCCAATCCGGTGGCTGGAGTCGATTGCATATCTTCGCAATCGACTTAAGAAGGCAGGTCGGGGGTGTATTACAGCGCTTTACCGGCGTGTCGACGCGACGGCGTGTTGCCGCCTTCCGCGACAAAAGTTACCCGGCATCCCCGCTTTCTCTACTTAGCATTTGAATGAGGGCTGCTTTTTGTTCAGGAGTCATGTTCGCGGCCATAACTTTAGATACCGAGTTGAATAATTGATCCGATGAGTCAGGGTTATTCTTGAGGCAGTCGGTGAAATAATCGACCAGGCCTTCGACTGAGAGAGCCCTGCCATATTCTCTAAGGAGTTCTTTTGACATGTTTTGCATAATTGGCGACTCCTTCGATTGACGACGACTTAAATTGGATCTTATTGCTTAGCCAGGACTTACGGCTTTCAGTTCAATCGTGGCCAGGATACCCCGGCATTGCCGGGAGGGTCAACGGGGAAATCTGGGCGGTTGGTTAAGGGAGAGTCGGTTGTAAAAGGACCGGCCCGAGGGCCGGTCCGGTTTGGATGTTTGTTATCGTCCCAGCAGGCTGGGTACCGCCTCCTGGTAGGCGGGAGTCATATGGGCGCCGAAGCCGATGCCCGTGTTGACCACGCCGAAGTTGAGACCGTTGGTGACGCCTGCCTTGGCTGCCGTACCCGCGAAGGCGTTGCCGACCGCCGTCGGGACGCGAGGCAGGGCGACGTAGTCGGCCCAACCTACCGCCAGGCTCATTTTCATGTTGGCCGGTTGATTACCGTGGATCACCTGCACCAGTGCTTCATGCGGCACGCCGAAGCCGATGACGTTGGTGATCTTGGCGTTGTTGGCCAGTTGGATCAGGTCCCAACTGCCCAGGCTGTGGCCGATTCCCAGCACCTCGTGGGCCTGGTAGCCGTTTTTGGTCATGAAGTCCTGGATGGCCTGCGCCGTGGGCGTCAGTTCGCCACGCAGGTTGGTGACGATGTCGCGGATGTTGGCCGGCAGGTTACCCAGCGCCGAGCCCGCTTCGCCCGTGGACACGCCCGTTACCTTGATGATGGCCTTATACGGGCCCTGGCCCGGGTAGACGGCAGCACGGCCGCCTTCCAGAACTTCCAGCGGGTCGCCCGCGTCGAAGCCCTTGGGCGCTTCCAGTGCCTCTTCTCCCGATTCGGCGCCCATGCCTCGTATCATGCCGTAGGCCGTCCACGCGTAGCTGATCGCCTTCTTCAAGCCGTCACCCAGCGGACTGACCGGGGAAGTGGCAAGGTTGACCGCACCTCCGATGGCCGCCTGTGTGAGCGAGCCCGTCACCGCAAAGGTTCCCGATATGCCCATCAACACGCTGCCGATGGTAGAGAGCCAGGGGTTTTTGGTGTAGTAACCGGCAATGCTGAGCCCGGCCCCGATGGTTGCCGTGATGGCCACCCAGGAACCCGCACCCGCCGCCGTGGCGGCCAGGGAGGCACTGACCGCCGCCAGCGCCGCGACCACCACGCCGTGACCCGTGGGGTCTACCGACAGGACCGGGTTGTTGTAGACATAGCTGTAGCGGTTCAACGCCTGGGGATTGCCCGGCTCCGGCACCACGGTATCGGCCGAGATGAAACGGCCCAATTCAGGGTCGTAGTAACGGGCGTTCATATAGATGAGACCCGTTTCCTCGTCCAAGGTGTGACCCGTGAAGCCGCGCGTGTTGGCCTTGCTGCCCGATTGGGCGATGACATCGCCGTAGGGATTGTATTCGTAAGATCGCACCTCGTTGCCCGAGGCGTTGGTCATCAAGCGGATCGAGCCCAGGCGGTCCGCGTGGTACCAGGTCTTGCCGCTGTCGTCGTTGCGCGCCACCAGCATGGGACCCGCCATGATGTAGTTGATCAGCTCACCGTCGGTTTCCTCGGCCAGCGAGCCGAAGTAAAGCGTGGTTCGATTGGGTGCCACCATGGCCACGCGTTGGCCGCCGGCATCGTAACCGTAGCTGGTGGTATTACCGCTTTGGGTGACCGATTCCAGCAGGTTGCTGCTGTTCCAGGTGAAGCTGCGGCTGCCGTCGCTCAGCAGGCTGCCGTTGGCGTCGTAGGACAGGTTCTTGCTGCCCGCCTTGCTTGCCGCGTGTTTGTGGGCGGCGTTGCCGTAGACGTAGCTGCCCACCCCGGTTTTGTAGGTCATGTTGCCCAGCGCGTCGTAGCTGTAGCTTTCCGACTGGCCGCCCGAGATGGTTTTCAGGCGGTTGATGCCGTCGTAGGTATAGTTGAGGTTGAGCATACTGTGCGTGCTGGAACTGCTGTTGGTTACCCGGCCGCCGTCGTCGTAGCTATAGCTCGCCTGGTAGCGTGTGGCGCTGCCCTTCTTGACCAGGGCGTTGGTCAGCGACAGGCGGTTCGCGTCGTAGGTGTAGGTGTTGGTGGTGCCGTTGGCGTAGGTCATCGAGGTCAACTGACCTCGCGCATCCCAAACCATGCTGTTGACATAACCGGGGATGGAGTAGAGGTTGCCCCGGCTGTCGTAGTTGTAGCTGACCACCTCGCCGTCGGGATAGGTGACGTCATCCACGCGACCGATCAGGTCGTAGCTGGTTTCGAACGTCTTGCAAACGCCCAGTACACAGCGCGTCGTTTCCGTCTGCTGGCCTTGGATGTTCCAGTAATGCTCCTCGGAAACCCAGGGCGAGGTCATGCGCGTCAGCCTGCCCTTGGAGTAGCCGTAACCCGCCTCGTCGTAGTACCAGCGCGAGACGTTGCCGTCGGCGTCGGTGCGCGTGCGCATGCGGCCCAGGCCGTCATAGGTGAAGGTGCTGGTCTGACCCATGGCGTCGGTTTCCGTCAGGGGCAGGCCGCCGTTGTCGTAGGTGTAGGTGCGGCAACCCTGGTCCGGGTCGCAGCCGGCGGTTTTGTTGCCCAGGCTGTCCCAGGTCAGGGTGGTGGTGTTGCCGTTATGGTCGATGGTGCGCGTGAGGTTGCCGGCCAGGTCGTATTGGTAATTGGTGTAGTAATACGAACTGCCGTTCTTTTCGCGAACTTGGATCAGTCGGCCGTAGGGATCGGTCCAGGTCAACTTCTGCAGGCCGTTTTCGTCGTAGTGCGCCTGGTAGGGTTTGCCGGAGCCGTCGTTGGCGTAGATGGTCTCGCTCATGGAGCCGTCGGGATGCGTCACCGTGCGGCGGCGACCGACGCCGTCGTAGGTGTACTGGGTCCACTTCACCGATTCCGAACTGAAGCGTGGGAACGATTTCTTGCGAATACGCGTCGTCGCGCCCACGAATTCCGTCTCCTGGCTGATGCCGCCCTCGGTGGTCACATACCAGATGCGGCCCAGGCCGTCGTACCAGGTTTCCTTCCACAGGCCGTTCGAACTGCCGTCCGGTTTGGTTTCCTTGACCCGTTGCAGGCTTGCGTTGCCCCAGTTCAGGTAGCTGTAGGTGGTGGTGCGGTTACCCGGATAGGTGACCGCCGTGGTGCGACCCAGGTTGTCGTAGCTGAAGCGGGTCACCGCGCCGTTGGGATCGGTGTTGCTCAGCTCCAGGCCCAGGACATAATCCCAGGTGCTGGTGGTGGTATGACCCGCCGCGTTGGTGGCGGATACCGGGTAGACGCGATAGGTGCTGTCGAACGCCGTGGTGGTGACCGCGCCGCGCTCGTTGGTCTGGCTGATCACGTTGCCGTAGGCGTCGTAGGTCATGGTGGCGTTTTTGTAGCTGCCGGTTTTGTTGTCCCACTTGCGCGACTTGGTCAACAGGCCCTTGCTTGGCGCGCTCGCCCAGGAACCGTTGTTGTCGTAGTAGAAGTAGGTCAGTTTTTTCAGCGACCCGGCGCCGCCGATGCCGGCGCGCAACTGCTCGTAGGCGGGCAGGCCCGCGATGTACTTGCTGTTGTTGGGATAGTAACCGCGAATGGTGGAGCGTTCGTCGCCGGTGACATTGTAGTCGCCGTGTTCGTAGACCCGCGTCACGTTGCCGTAGGTGTCGTATTGGAACTGGGTCAACGAGATGCGTGATTGGGTTCCCAGGTTAAGGTCATAGGTCCAGCGCTCGGTGAGTAGCGAGGTGTAGGGCGCCGACGTATTTTCGGTGTACTCGTAGGCGGTGTAGTGGTAGATCTTGCCCTGGTTGTTCTTCATGTAGCTGTATTCAGGCTTGCTGATGGAGCCGATGCGCTGGTAGTACCAGGTTTCCGCGTAGTTGCCCTGGGCGTCCAGCACCGTGGTCGCCTTGCGAAAACCCAGGAACCGGCGATCCTCGTTGGACCAGAGCCCGCCCTCGTAGGTGTAGTCGTTGAGGGAGGTATTGCCGCGACCGTCGTTGATCTCCAGTCGGGTGACGGTTTGCAGGATCAGGCCCGCGGGCATCATGGTGTTGTTCCACTCGCTGGAGGGCGTGTAGGTGATGTTTGTGCTGCCGCCGGTGCCGTTTTGCACCGACGTCATCAGGCCGTGTTCGCCCGCCCGGCTTGCGCGTACGCGCAGGTTCTTGGTGTCCTTGCGGCGGTACAGGTAGTCCGTGCGGCCGTCGCCGTTGAAATCGCCCAGCGCCACGTGGGGCGCGCTGTTGCCCACGTTGTAGCTGTAGGTGGCCCACAGGCGGTCGGTCTCGAAGTTGATGCCGTTGCTCAGCAGCACGCGCAGGTTCCTGGTGTCCTTATGGCGATAGACCAGGTCGATCTTGCGGTCGCCGTTGATGTCGGCAAAGCGCGCGTCCAACTGGCCGCTTGCCGCCTTATAGGTCATGTAACCCCAATAGGTCTGGGGTTCGAAACCGTTGCCGTTGGACAGCATGGCGTACATATAGCGGCTGTCCTTCTTTTTATAGAGGAAGTCCGCTTTGCCGTCGCCGTTAAGGTCCACGAACGCCGTGTTGGGTTCGGCCTGGCCTACATTGTAGGTGTAGGTGCCCCACAGGGATTCAGAAGCCAGGGAGGTTCCGGTGGACAACATGGCGTAGAGCTGACGCTGACCGCCTTTGCGATAGATGAAATCGCTCTTGCCGTCGCCGTTCAGGTCCACCCAGGCGGCCTTGGGCCAGTCGCCCGTGGCCGGCGATTGGCTGTAGGCGCCCCAGTAGGTGTCGGCGCCCAGCGAGGAGCCGTTGTTCAGCATCACGCGGATGGTTTTGGTGTCCTTGCGGCGGTAGACGAAGTCGGTCAGGCCGTCGCCGTTCATATCGGTGAAGGACGATTTGGGATGGCTGTTGCCCACGCTGTAGCTGTAGGTTCCCCACAGCGTATCCGTCCCGAAGCTGCTGCCCGTGGACAGCAGAACGCGCAGGTCCCTCTTGTCCTTGCGGCGGTAGATCAGGTCGGCCTTACCGTCGCCGTTCATATCGGTCAGCGTGAAGGTGGGATCGGAATTCCCCGTGTTATAGGTGGTGTATCCCCAGATGGTATCGGAACCGAAACCGTTGCCGTTGGACAACATCACCCGCAGTTCCTTGGAATCCTTCTTGCGGTAGAAGAAATCGTCCATGCCGTCGCCGTTCAGGTCGGCATAGCTTGCGAAGGGTCCGCCTGATGCCTGCGACTTGAGGTAGGTGCCCCAGGACTTTTCGCCGCCCCAGTCGGTGGGTTCGTCGGCATAGCCCATCTGGTAGGCGGGCAACGAGGTGCCGGTCACCGTGCCGCTGCCGCTGACGACCGCATTGCGGCCGAATTGTTGGACCTTTTTCAGGCGGCTGCGATCGGTGAGACCGGGCGAGTCATGAGTCAGCGCGTAGGCGCGCACCATGGACGAACCCACTTTTACCGAGATCGCCTTCAACAACTGGTTCACCTTACCGATGCCGTCGCCGTTCGCATAGGAGATCAGATCGCTTCTGGTGACACGGTGGAAGGTGACCGTGTTGCCGTTGTAGGTGATGGTGTTCAGGTAGACCTCGCCGTAGCTGCCGTTGACATAGTTGTAGTTCACCGTGTTGCCGCGCGGGTCGGTCAGTTTCTTCAGGTACCAGCGGAAGGTGCCCTTGGACGTGGTTTGTTTCTGGCTGTAGGTGGCTACGTTGCCGTTGGTGCCCACCACGGTCCAGATATCATTGGACAGGGTAATCCGGCTGTAGTTCTGGATTTCCGGGCAGTGCGTACCGCCCTGGCTTGTGCAAGGCACCATTTCGGTGCCTTCCAGGAAGTAGGCGTCGCCGCTGTTGTATTTCGGCGCGCCGCCCCCGGGCAGACCGCGTTCGATAAAGGAAAGACCGGCCAGGTTCCATGCATGGCCCACCCAGGTATCGCCGCCGCCGGAGCCGTAGACCAGCTTGAGCGAGGGTTCGATGCCGTGGTAGGCCGGCACCGCAATGGGAATTTCGGTGGAGAAGGAGCCGTAGAACGAGTTCACCGAACCCGTGCCGTCGACCGTATTATCTCCTGCAAACAAGAGTCCCGTTGCCGGCAGCAGCATCAGGACAGACAGGAAGGACATCGCGAGATGTCTTCGGACATGGCTGTACATTTGATTTCTCCTCGAAGTGTACAGAATCACCGGGAGCAACTGCCCGGTGGAAGGGACCGGGCGCAAGGATGCCGATGGGACGCGAGGCGCCCGGCCGGACAGAGGTCTGCCGTTCGTCCAAGGGACGTGCGGACACACCTCTCCCGTCAGCCGTCGGGAACGACGATCAGCGGGATGTCAAGCTTTGAACAGGCGGATCGCCACCACCGAACCCAGCGCCGCCAGGCAGAGCCAGGGGAAGATGGGAATCAGCGTGGGACCGGGCGCGGCGCCGGTCATCAACGGCAGGGTTCCGGCCAGGGTGACGGGCGGCACCGAACCGTCCGGCGCGCCTTGCACTACCTCGGTTTGACCCAGGACCTTGCCGGTGGGCGAGATGAGCGCACTGACGCCGGTATTGGCGGCGCGCACCATGGCGCGTCGGGTTTCAACCGAGCGGAACAGGGCCAGCCGCATGTGCTGCTCGGCGGCAGCGGTTGTGCCGAACCAGGCGTCGCTGGCGATGCCCGTCAACAGGTTGGGGCCTTGCCGGGCCAGATTGCGGACCAGTTTGCCGTCCAGGTCTTCCGAGCAGATGAAGGCAGCGGTTTTCAGGGCGCCGTCATCCAGAATACGGGCTTCGCCGCCCGGCGTCAGTTCCGGTTGGTCGTCCAGGCGTTGTTTCCAGCGCGAGGCCCATTCGGGAAAGCGCTTTTGAAAGGGCACGCGCTCGGCGAACGGCACCAGGTTGCGCTTGTCATGGCGTCCGGCGATGCGTCCGTCCTCAGCGATCAGCACCGCGCTGTTGTAGAGGGTGTCGCCGCCGAACCGATGCGACAGTGCGCCGGTCAACAGGCGACCCTCATACCCCTTGCGCAGGGCCCAGGGGTGACCCTTGGGGAACTCGCGCTCGATGGTGCGATCCAGGAGGAAGGGCCAGGCCGCTTCGGGCCAGACGACCAGTTGCGCGCCCTCATCGCCCAGTTGAACCGTGGCGCGGCGCAGGTTTTCCAGCAGTTTCTTGCCATGGTATTCGCGGTCATGTTGGGTCAGGTTGCCGAAGTTGGCTTGAACCACGCCTACCGACAGGGATTCCGCACGGCCGGCCGCGCTGTTCACCTGCCATTGTCGCAGCCAACCCGCGCAGAACAGGACAAGGAAAACCGCCGCGCCCCAACGGATAGGGGAGGGGAGAGGTTGACGGCGGATAAGCAGTGCCCCGGCTTCGGCCATGAGGATGCCGCCCAGGACAACCGGCGCGAATACGGCGGGCGGTCCGCCCAACTCGGCCAGTTGGATGACGGGGCCGATGCTGCTGACGGTAATCGCCAGGTAGAGTTTCAGGGGAAAGGGGAATGCGGTTTCGGCGACAACGAACAGCAGGGGAGCCGTCAAGACGAGGGGCAGCCGAAAGCGCCGTAGTAACCAGATCGAGGTCAAACCCCAAAGCGCATAGGGGATTGCCTGCCACAAACTCAGCAACGCGGTGACTGTCCAGGCTTTGGCAGGGGAGAGGTCCGCGATCCGCATCAGGGTGGGCTGCCACCAGGCGGTGGTGACCAACAACAGGGTTGTGAAGCTGAGCAGGAACACGGCGCCGGCAGTGCGAGCACGCGTCTGACGAACGGCGGCGAACAGGCAGGCGATGCCGATAAAAGCCAGGAATTGTAGATTGACCGGCGGTGCGGCCAGAATGAGACAAGCCGTGCCCGTACCGGCGAGTCCGGTGATTTTTAAGTAATCGCGCAAGGATGTGGTGCCAGAATCTGTCTTGGTTTGGAGCGCCTTTTGTTCTTCGGCGGCGCGGTGAAGGAAGGGCAGGGGAGCGGTTTTACTCATGCCCATGGTTCATTCCTTGACGCGCCGGGGATCTACCTTGACCGGCGGTTCCACGAAGGGATCGGGCGGAACCGGGTTGACCTTCGGCTTGGCCAGGGTCTTGGTCCAGGCAGGCATATCATCGGGATCGGCATCTTCAGGGTAGATGATGTCCGCTTGCGGCAGCGGGTCCAGATCGAGGGTGCTGACATCGCGGAACTGAGCGTCCACATGACGTTGGGCGGGGGCGACATCGGTGAGGGAGCGGCGTTGACGCTTCTTTTTCGGTTGGGTTTGCCGTGGGGGCGTTTCCTTTTGGAAGAAGTCCGGCTCGGCGGGCGCCGGCTGCAAGAGGGACGGCAGGATGAGGGCGAGACCCGCCAACAGGATTGCGGCGAGGCCGATTTGACGGGAATACTTTCTGATCCCGCCTTTACGCTTGGACATGACAAGTTCTCCTAGTTCAAAAAGCATTGAAAACGAATACTAAATTGATGAAATCGATAAAATAGCGGCTCCTATTGAGATTTCCTATGATAACCGAAAAAGTCATATTGGGGTCAAGGATAAAATGTTGGAAGATTGTAACCACCTAAACCCATGATGCTTGTGGGCAAGGGTGATGATTTATCCCTTTCCGGCTTGCGGTGCATTCATATTCGACAGAAGGGATTCTACTTCGTTACCAAGAGTGGGGGATCGGTATTCCGGCACCGCCGGTGCTGAACAAAATAGCCGGGGCAACACCCAGAGAAGGGGGGATACCTAGATCAAGCCTTGAAAGAGTGTGCCCAACGCCTTCATCCCAGCCGTGAGGTTTGTGCCGCGCAAGGCCTCTTGGAAATGAAGCCGGGCAATCGTATCAGGCCTATAAAATGCCGGGTCCCATATTGAAAACCTTCGGCCGGCTGTTTGTAAAAAATAAAGTTTTTATTCTCAAGCTGTGCTATAATCCTTCCTTCAATCTCTCTATTTTCCATTTCAAAAAAATGACTTTTGTAATTTGTTGCGCTAATTCATTACCCAAACTCTCCGTACAAGCGTAAACCCCAGACATTGAGTAAGAAAGCTACAAAAGGAGTGTGGTATGAGAGGCGTGAGCTGTGTTCTTCTGCTTATAATCATTTTGCATTCGTTTGGTGCAAGAGCCCAAACCAGGATTATCCCCCATATAACGAGAGCAGATGGTGAATTCTCAACAAACATTATCGTTATCAACGACACACCCCGAAGCCAGGCTTTTCACTTCACCGGGCATGATGAAAGCGGTACCCTGTGTACATTGGCTTCCGGTGAAATCGACGCGCATACCGTCAAGAGGTACGACCCGGCTTCACTTTTTCCGGCTGAGCCTATTTCTCATCTTACAATTACACCCGATTCTCAAGTCACGGTGGTCGCGGAATACCAGGCGGGAGGATCGGGAGGAAGTCCCGCTCAAGTTCCCGAAACGAACATCGCCGCTACGGAGTGGCGTCTGTTTTCCGGCGACTGGGGTGTCGTTTGGGACGGTATTGCGGTTGTCAACATGGGAGATGCTGCCGCTGATGTCACCGTCACACAAGTAACGGCAAATGGAAAAAGGCAAACCCACTCGCTCGTCCAAAGCCTGGAGCCCTTTGCCAAGCACCTGGCTCTTTTCCAAAGCGAACCATTCGCTGCCGATCCGAATTCCTATTTCGAAATCGAGGCGGCTCAGCCCCTGGCAATTACCGCCTTGCGCTTTAACCGACCCGACTCCCTGTTCTTCTGGGAAAACCCGGCCGTTACGTTCGGTTCCTGCTTAAACAAGGACCCCACGTCGCCCGCTTGCCGCTTGTACCTTACTGGAAAGATGGCGCGCTTCCTCGGAGATCTGCAGGATTCCCAGACCTCGGGGCTGGTTCCCCTTTTCGAAAACAGTACCGCAACCACGACCTATACCAATGCCCTTGCAGCGATTGCCTTTACCGTTGCAGGGAACCAGGCGAGAGCGAAACGAATCTTCGATGTTTTCGCACAAATCGATTTCGACCCTTGCCCCGCTTGTAGTTATCGAGGAGGCTTCCAGCAACACCGGTCCGCCGTAACCGGTGCTCCGGTCGAAGCAGATCCAAATGATTTTTGGATTGGAGATAATGCATGGCTGTTGGCCGCCCTCAAATTCTACCGGAAAACCTATGAAGACGACACTTCCTATGACACCTTTATCGATTCGCTGAAATCCTGGTTCGTCAACCTGGAAAGTGAGTTCGATGGTTCCGGCATTCACAGCGGTTTCCAGAGAAACGGGGATTATATAAGGGACCAGGATGAAGAAATCCTCTTCCACCACGAGGGCAATATCGATGTTTACTGTGCTTTAAATGGTCTGGATGCCGAGCCGAACCGTACCTCGGTAAAGAACTGGCTCGATGCGCAGGTGTGGCAACCCAATCCCCATTGTTTCGAACTTGTACCCTCACAACTGGCCACGGATCACGTCTCTTTCGGCGTGCTTTCTCTCGGCCCGGACTATCAGTGCATCACGGCCCATGCCGAGACGCGTACCGCGAGACACTGGCAGCCCTACCTCGTGGAAAACTGGAGCCGGCCGATTGTGAACGAGCCCGGTTGTGACACCACTGAATGTGACTGGTACTGGCACACCGAACCCGATCCTGAAAGACAGGTTGACCTGTCCGTGAGCCGTGAGGAGGGCCCCAGATCGGACCAGGTCCTCAAGGTGAGTTATCATCTTGCGGAGGACGCCTGGTTTCGCCTGTTTCGAAATAGAAACGTTGACTTTAATGTCAGCGGAAATTTTAATTATTATTTCTGGTTGGAGGGCAATCGAAGCGGGAATACCTTGGAAGTCAAGCTAAAAAATAGCCGCAATGAAACGTATCGTTACAATTTAACTCTTGACTTCGATGGTTGGCGAATCGTCGGAATCGAAAACAATCAGCTTTGCGATTTCTTTAATTCTCAAGTGTGTAACCCCGATGCTTTGGGTAACATCATCGAGATTGAATTTGCAGTCAATGCCGGTGGGTCCCCAAATATTGACGGAGAAGCAAACGTCATTAGAATTGGCGACGTTTGGTATGAAGATCGCGACTCCTCTCTGCCGTCCTTGGATGCCTTTGCGGCCTTCGAATTCGAAAAGAATCGCATCTTTGTGGAGGGAACGGCGCAGATGGCCGCCGCGTACGGTGCTCTGGGGAAGCTCGATCGCTGGAAGCGGTACGTGAACAGCCTGTACGACCTGCTCCAATCCCCCGGGGAGTTACACGGTTTGGGACTGCCCTACGAACTGTTCATCGGCAAGAACCGGGCAGATCCCTCGGCCGTTGCCACTTCCTGGTACATCCTTGCCTTGAGCCGATTCAACCCATGTGAACCATAAGGCCGCGACACGCGGGGACAAGAACAAGCCGAGAGCCCCGGGGATGCGGGACCGTGTACCCGGGATCTCTTCATGCTTCCATTCGCGAACACTGCCGGCTTGAGGCGCTAAAGAACAGTCCAAGCCTGGTTCCTAGATGAGGGAGGACCTGATGAGATGGGATCGCGCAACTTTGACATTGGTTGGAATGGCCGTGATTTTTCCCTTTTGGGCCGATGCACAGGCCATATACTTCGATGACTCCGACCCAGAAATGATGAGGCTGGGCAACACCTGCTGCTACGAGTTGGGTTTGCGGAAATCCAATGGATCGATTGCCTATATACGCAATCATCAAACGGGCGGGAACATTTCCCAGGGCTCGCGTTTTGAGCAATTGTGGGGCGCCTTGGACCAAAAGTATGGTGGGGATGAATATATCGGCAGCAACAGTTACGGAACAGGCGAATTTTTTTATGAATGGGATGAAGAGAACAATAAACTGACCTTGGAATACACGTTTGTTAACGGGCACAAAGGGATCGAAGCACGGGTAGAGATAGAAGCGACCCAAGGTTCCTCCATTAACCTCAAGCTGAGCTTATGGAATGAACGAGATGACCCTCTCGATACCATTTTCTTTCCTTCTGATCTCGTGTTTTTGGAGGATGAAGTGGAAGCGGCTTTGCTCCCCACGATCCCCGGGATCCTTCTTGGCGATTCATTTTTTAAACAAAGCCGGACCTATGAAAATCGATATCCAGGACATCAGGTTTTCGCCGATTTTGTTTGGCTGCAACACCAGAATGGATCTTTTGCACTCTACCCCTTGTTTGTTGACCCGGTGCCGATCGTCAATTTTGGTTTCAGGTCCGACAAGGGTGCAACCGCCTACAATCCCGACAGCACTTATTTCACTCATGCCTACGAAGTTTTTGTTGAGGCGGGCGTCACCTGGTCCAGCCCTGTCATCCGCATCCAAATCGGCCTCGGCCTCCCCGATGCTGTCATCGCCTATCGCAACGACACCGGCATGGATCAATTTCATGACATATCGGAGAAATTAGGCACTGATTTCGATCGGCTGAAACGATCGGCTGTCTTGAAGGCAGATTTCAAGCAGCTTGCGAACCTCGGTTACCAACTTTATTCAGACTACCACGCTCTCTTACCAAAGCTGCCCAAACCGTCGATCCTCCATCCTGTCTCCTACCACCACGGTTATTTTGATACAAACTACCCTGATTTTTTCCCACCCGATGCGGAATTCGGCACAACCGATGATTTCCGCGAACTTTTTGATCTATGTCATGATGAAGGACTTTTTGTCATGCCTTACATCAATCCGACCTGGTGGCACGAGAACTCGAAAACAATGACTGAGTCTATGGTTACCCCTGCTGAAATTGCATCCCTCGACTACCGGGGAAATGTTATCTATGAATCTTTTAATGAGAGCACGGGTTTTGTGGTGACGCCGCAACACCCCTTTGTCGTCCGGCGCATTGACCGACTCATGGATGAAATGACCGTACAACTCACCAGTGACCTGGTTTTTGAAGATCAAATTGGAGCGCGGACGGGCTTCAAGGACTTCAATCCCAGTCTCGATTCGCCTTTACACTATATACAAAAATGGCTCGAGCATACCCAAAAGCACCAGGGCAAACATCTCGCGACCGAATTCGGTTTTGACCGATTGTTGGAAACACAGACCGCCTTTCACGGCTCCTTTCTGCTAAAGGAGTTTCAAGAACAATGCAATATCACTCATCAGGGACCAGATCTTTGGTTTGGGGATGAGAACTGGTCTTATTACCCTTTCACCGCAATTGCTGCCAACGATAAGGTGCTTTTCTACCAACACAATCTGGCGCCGCAAACCATGACCCATCGGCAGGGTACGTTTATCTGGAATTTGGCATTCGGCTTTATGTTGACGTTTGATTTGTACAGCGGCCACCGGAAACCGGAATGGTTGAGGGTGGCGAGTCAATTCCAGAGATTGGTTTGCAGCCGTTATGCCGGTGTACCGTTACTCGATTACCAAGCCGTTCAACAAGAGCCGGGCCTTACAAAAAGCTCTTTTGAAAGCCTCGATATATACACCAACTGGGATAAATACACCCCTTATGAAGTTCACGATCACACCATCGCCCCGGTGGGTACCTACGTCAGGAGCCCTGACGGCCGTCTCGAGGCGGGGATTTTCGGGAAATTCAACGGCAAGCTTCTCGCCGGGACGAACCATTACCTTATTATCGTGCGACACCTCGAACCGGATACCATTGAAATCTACCATCCACGGGGCGTTGATACGGAACTTTCAATCAAGCGACCTGAAGCCTGGTCCGAGGACGATTTCATTATCGTTAAAGCGATCGGCGAGGGGAGAAACGTGCAGGTGAGCAGGACCCTTACCGATGATGAAGTAACCTTCACATGGCAACGTCACATTTCTGATCCGGGCATCGCCTCCGATCTCGGGATCACCCATTATGTCTTGGAGTATAGAGTTCCCCGGTTAAGGAGTCGTGAAGTGGGTCGCCGGCCCTGATCGAGAACGCAAAAGGCGGCTTTCGCCGGCGGGAGGGGAGATTCCGCCGCGCAAGGCATCTTGGAAATGAACCCAGGCAATCGCATCAGGTGCAATTGCCGGGTCCGACATAGATGGTCTCCGGCTGGATTCTTCGATTGAGCAACCGGGACCAAAAGGAACGCTGATAACATTCGCCTTATCCCCGTCCAAACATCAAAGATCCCGGGCAAAATGCTTATCATCCGAATTAGATACACAAGAATTGCGGTGAAATTCCTTGTCATCCCAAATGGAACTTCGAGGAATTCTGCCCGGATCCTAGAGTTCCCAAATGGAGTGCCGAGGATTTCTGTAGCATTCTTTGGATTCCCATTTGGAAAATAGAGAAATCCGATGGAAATCTTCCATATTCCATTCGGTGAATGGAGGATTTCCACCGAAATCTTCCACACACCATTTGGGGCATGAAGGAATTTTTGGGAATGATAGCCCTTCCGGTCTCTGAGTTGTCCCTTTTTCGAGCGAGGAGCACCATTTTCAGGCTCGGATCGCACGATTCTCCGGATTGGTATTGTGTTTCCCTTTTTAACAATACTTCTTCCGGGGAATGGTGCCGCTCTCGAGTTTAGGGGTGTATCGATTCCCGGGTAGGCGTGGTATCTCGCTTAAGTGCCGGGGATGAGGCGTCCGTCCGGATCAAGACAAATCCAAAAGGATCATTCAAAAGCCAGGATGAGGTCCGGTTGGGCTCCTAGGATGGTGAAAGGGGGTTTGATGCGGAAGATGTGTTGCCCGTCCGCTTCTTCGTAGGTCAGGTCTTCTTCTTTTTTGACCGCCGTGAAGTCGCGCAGTGCTGCCACGTGGTCCTCGTGGGGTTTCGCCAGGAAGCGGGAACAACAGCCCGAGTAGAAGCGGTACGGTAAGGTGTATTCCAGGATGTTGGCCGGGTTGGCCTGGTCCCTGGCCGGTAATTTGATGGTTCCGTAGCAGGTGATGCCGCCCAGTTCCAGGAATTCGCCGCTTTCGCTCGCACCGATACCGATAATGCCCTCGAAGGCCATGTCGTTGAGTTGTTCCTCGTTGAGTTGGGCCAGAGGTGCGCCAGGCGCTTCGTAGCGGCCCCAGGCGCCCATCATCTCGGAGGGCCAGAGCCCGTTTTGCAGTTTTTCCATCATCATCATCAGGGGCAGGAAGCTTGCCGGTGCTGCCGGTTCCGTGTCTTCGTCCTCCGCCGATTCCTCGCGGACGCGGAAGGGGCCGGCGCAGAGAAACAGCCATTCAGAGCCTGGTTCCTCCCGCTGCTTGCGCCATTTGATGTGGTCGGGTCCGTTGAGTTTGCCGCTGATGTCCGGCACGTGACGCAGCAGGCCCCAGGTGCGGCAGCCGAACAGAGCCGGGCCGCTTTCCAACAGGAAGGGCGTCGACAAACCCTCGGCCATGCGACCCAGGTGGTGCAGGATGTGGCGGTCATCCTGGTTCACGCCCAGGGGCTCGGTGCAGACGAGCAGGTCCAGCGGTTGCGGTTCGCCGCTTTCCGGGCGGATGAAGGTGAGGTAGACGGCGTCGCAGATCTGGTCCTTGGGGCAGTCGATCAGGGTGAGGTTCAGGCGCGGGCCGTCGTCCTTTTTACGCAGCAGGGGCAGGAAGAGTCGCAGGCCGCGCCACAGGCCCATGAGGCGTGTAAAGTTCGCGTTTTTGAAGATTTGTTCGCGGATGCTGTTGCGCACCCGGTTCAGTTCGGTCATGGCTTTGCTTTGTTTAACCGCGCCGCCGCTGAACAGGGTCTTCAGGGTAGGCAGGGACATCTCGTCTTCCTCGCCGATGTCCACCATGCTGAGCAGGTCTAACACCTGGGCCTCGCCGCCGCTGTTCGCAAGTTCGCGAACCACGGCCAGGGCGGGATGTTCGGCAAGCAGCGCGGCGATGTCGGGAGCGCTGTCTGCCGGGGCGTCTTCAATGGCTTTGGCCAGGGCGGCCATGCCGGCCAACAGGGGCACGCGGGCGGTCAGTCCCTTTTCGCGAAAGTCGCGCAGGTTGCTGAAGGAAATATCGATTTTTTGATCTTCCACTCGCGGCAGGCTTGAAATGATTTGAACCGAGGGGGCGATGCGTTCGAACAGTTCGTCCCAGCTGTTGGTGGACAAGGCCAGGGGCCCCGGATCTTCGAAATCGTGATCGCGGCCGGAAAAATTACCGACGATTGCCATGTGAAACACGGCATCGGTCACCACGCGGGCGCCTTTGGTATTGGGTCGAATGGTCATGACTGCCTCCTAAAGTTCCACGCCGTAGCGGTTGATCATGCCGTAAAAGGTCGAGCGCGACAAGCCCAGCATCTTCATGGCCTTGCTCTTGTTGCCTTGAGCGGCCTGAATGGTTTCCACCAGCAGTTTGGCGCCGTAGCGGTTCATGCGTTCCTCGAAGGTGCCGCCCGTATCTTCATCCGGTTGGATGTCGGGAACGGCGCGGGCTTCCTCGTCGGCCTGTAGGTAGCGGGTGCCGATCAGTTCCTCGTCATCTTCAAAGACCATGGCGCGCTCGATCATATGTTCCAGTTCGCGAACATTGCCCTGGCTGTAATCCAAGCCGGCCAGGAAGTCGGCCGCCTCGGGACGTAAGCCCTGGAAGGAAAGGCCGAACTTATCGTTGTATTTGCGGACGAAGTGATTGCACAGGTGGGGGATATCGCCGCGTCGCTTACGCAGGGGCGGCACCTCGATGGTGAGGCCTTTGAGGCGCTGGAACAGGTCGTTGCGAAAGGTGCCCTCGACGACCATCTCGCGTAGGTTGCGGTGGGTAGCGGCCACCACGCGGGTCTTGACCTGGAAGGGCCGATCGGCGCCCACGGGCATGATCTCGCTGTTTTCCAGGGTGCGCAGCATGGCCACCTGCATATCGGACGGCATCTCACCGATTTCATCCATGAACAGCACGCCGCCTTCCGCCTTTTTGAACAAACCCGGCCGGTCCTTCTGGGCGCCGGTGAAGCTGCCCTTTACGTGGCCGAACAGCTCGCTCTTCAACAGGTTGGGTTCGATGCCGCCGCAATTCATGGCGATGAAGGGTCCGTCGTAGTTGCCCAGTTCGTAAATGGCGCGGGCTACCAGTTCCTTGCCCGTGCCGCTTTCGCCTTGGATGAGTACGGTTGCCGGCACCTTGGCCAGTTTTTGGATCATGCGGAACATGCTCAGCATGGTGGGGTGTTTGGAAACCAGGTTCACCTTGTCCATGGCCATTTGCGATTTCATACTCTCCACTTCGCGGGCCTGGCGTTCGTAGTCGCGCGAGCTGTTGAGCAGTTGTTGGACCGAACTGAGCACGAAGCGCAGGGCTTCTATCTCGCCGTTGGTGAAAGCGTTTGCCTGGTAACGTCGGTCCAGGCCCAGCACCCCGGTCACGCGTTCGCGACCGCGTACAGGCACGGCCAGGTAACGGCGAATGGAACCGCGCGCCGTGCCCGAGGTGGACATGGTCATGGAGGGCATTTCGGCGGTTTGGTGTTGGTTGGTGGTGACGGCCTTTTGCATCATGTCCACAATGAAATGTTTTTCAGGCTGCCCCAGATCGATGCCGTTGGCGCCCAGGGATACGATGGGACGCAGGCCGCCCGGTCCGCTTGCGAACCAGGCGGCCTTGTCGGAATCGGTGGCCCGCAGGATACGATCGAGCGTGGTGCGCAGAATGCTTTGCATGGAGGCAAGGTCGGCGTCGGTAGCGATCTTGTGAAATAATTTGTAGCGGTCCATGGATCCGCTCCCCTGGTGTTATTCGAAGGCCAGTTGGAAGGCGCCCTCCTCTACCGAAATAGTCAAGGCGGTAGGTGTGGCTCCCTCCAGTAATTGCTTTAATATTTCTTCCGCGATTTGCGGCAGCAGTTCGCCGTTGAGGATCTGGTCGATATTGCGCGCGCCGGCTTCCACCAGGCGGCAACGGTCGGATATGGAGTTGATCAGTGAGGGGTCGGCTTTCAGGTGGATGTTGTGGTTTTCTTTCAGGCGGCGGGCCACCTTGCGCAGTTTCAGGCCCACGATGCGCTTCATAACCGCCTCGGAAATCGGCGTATAGGGTATGACGGTCATGCGCGCCAGCAGGGCGGGCTTCAGGAAGCGGTTCAGTTCGGGCCGGATGGCTTCCAGCAGTTCGCCGACCTCGGGCCAGGGCTCCTCGCCGCACATTTCTTCCAGGACGGCGCTGCCCAGGTTGGAGGTCATCATAACCACCGTGTTCTTGAAATCGATGATGCGGCCTTCGCCGTCGGCACAGTGGCCCTTGTCGAAGACCTGGTAGAACAGGTTCATCACATCCGGGTGGCCTTTTTCCACCTCGTCCAGCAGCACCACGCTGTAAGGACGTTGGCGCACGGCCTCAGTCAGGACACCGCCCTCGCCGTAGCCCACGTAACCCGGGGGCGAGCCGATGAGCCGGCTGAGCGTGTGTTTCTCCTGGTATTCGGACATGTTGATTTGGATGGCGTAGCGTTCGCCGCCGAAAAGCGCATCGGCCAGGGTGAGCGCCATCTCGGTTTTACCCGTGCCGGAGGGACCCACGCAGAGGAAGACGCCGATGGGCGTATCCGGGTTGTTGACACGCGCCTTCGACGACTTGATGGCCGCGCCGATGCGATCCGCCGCATGGTCCTGGCCGAGCACCCGTTTCTTGAGCGTGTTCTCGATCTTGAGGATTTCGGCCAGGGTGTCGCCCATCATCTTGCCGACCGGGATGCCGGTCCATTGGGAGACGATGTGGGCTACGTCGGCCGGGGTGACGCGGTAGCTGACCATGGGATCTTCGCCGGCGGCTTCTTCCAGTTTGGCGAGCAGTTCCTGACGCTTCTCCGCGGCGGATTCGTCGCCTTTCAAGGCGGCCTCGTCACAAGCTTGCAACTCTTTGACGAGCGCGGTTTCGCTTTCCCACTTGGCCTTCAGCAGGTCGAATTCCTGCTGCGTGGCTTCCAGTTCGGCGCGCACGTCGTCCAAGCCTTCCACCTTGCCCTGGGTCAGCTTTTCTTCTTTTTCCTTTTCCTCGATTTCCAGTTGCTTGAAGTGCAGCAGGTTCTCCAGGCGGGTGAGCTCGTAGGGTTGGCCGCTCAGGGAAAGGCGCACACGGGCGCAGGCGGTGTCCAGCAGGTCGATGGCCTTGTCGGGCAGTTGTCGACCCGAGATGTAGCGATCGGCCAGGATGGCGGCGGATTCAATGGCGGAATCCAAAATCTCCACACCGTGGTGCCCCCCGTATTTGTCCTTCAGACCGCGCAGCATCATGGCGGCCAGTTGCGCGTCGGGTTCGTCTACCTTGACCGGCTGGAAGCGACGTTCCAGGGCGGCGTCTTTTTCGATGTACTTCTTGAATTCAGAGTAGGTGGTGGCGGCCACGGTGCGTAGTTTGCCACGAGCCAGGGCCGGCTTCAGCAGGTTGGCCGCGTCGCCGGAACCGGCAGCGCCGCCCGCGCCGATCAGGGTGTGAGCCTCGTCGATAAAGAGAATGATCGGCGTAGGCGAAGTTTGCACGGCCTCGATGACCTGCTTCAGGCGTTCCTCGAACTCGCCTTTCATGCTGGCGCCCGCTTTCAACTGACCCAGGTCCAGGGTGCGGATTTCCTCATCGGCCAGGACCGGCGGCGCCTTGCCTTCCGCGATCAACAAGGCCAGGCCTTCCACGATGGCCGATTTACCCACGCCGGGTTCGCCCACCAGGATGGGATTGTTCTTGCGGCGGCGCGAGAGGATATCGACCACCTGGTAGATCTCGCGGTCGCGACCGATGACCGGGTCGATCTCGCCTTTGCGGGCCTGTTCGATCAGGTTGACGGTAAAGGCGTCCAGCACCTCGGAGCCCTGGGCGGCGGCTTGTTTGGTCGTCAGGCGCTCTACTTCCTCGCTGCCTACCGTCAGTTCTTCCCACTCGTTGACCACCTGCTGTTCGCTGAGGCGGCTCATGAAATCGTAGCGGGTGGAGGCCAGCCAGTTCTGGTCGCGCAGCAGGGCCACCAGCAGGTGGCCGGAACGGATCCTGGCCTCGCCGCGTTCCAGGTTGCCGAAGTTCCAGGCGTCCGCCACCGCTTCCAACAGCATAGGTGAAAAGCGCGGTTTGGCGTTGTTGCCCGTGTTCAGTTGGTTCAGGCCTCGCTCCAATTCGGCCGCTGCCTCGTCGGGCGGCGCCGACATCTTAGTGAGGATGGTAGCCAGGTCCGAACTCCTCTGATCGAGCAGCTTCAGCAGGCAGTGCTCGATGGTAATTTCGTAGTGGGTCCGTTGGATGCAGGTGCCCGCGGCCGCTTCCAGGGCCTTGGTCATGGTCTTATCTAGCTTGGTCATCAATGCCTTGATGGTACTGGCATCCATAACTTACTCCTTTTCACGCGGCATCTTGGTGGAAAGCTCCAGCTTGGCGTTGACCCCTTCCAGTTGCAGGTGGGGTTTCACGATCAGTTGAACTTGGAAGAACCCCGGACTGCCGGGGTCCTCCTTGACGGTGACGATCCCGCCGGCCAACGGGCGTTCGCTACGCTGATCCATGGAGGGATCGCGCATGGAAGTGACCAGTTTCTCCAGCCACTTTTCCAGCTCCAATTGCAACTGGGCGCTGTCATTGGTCAGGCCCACGTTTTCCCGTTGGATGGCCTTTTGATAGTGGGCAATGCGGGAGATGAGGTAAAGGTAGGGCAGGCCCGCGGCCAGGCGGTCGAATTGACCCGAATCGGAGCGCAGGCGCGATACATTTTGCAGAGTGGGGGCGGAATACAGGCAGATGCGTTCCTTCTTGCGGTGATAACACAAGGGAATCAGGCCCTGTGCCGCCAGTTCATGCTCCTGGCGATCGGAAAACAGGATCTCCAGCGGCGGGTCGATGATCTCGAAGCCTTCCAAGCCCAGATCCTGCCCTTCGACGGCCTCGATCAGACCGCCGGTTTTGCTGCCGCGTATATAAACGCTCCAGCCGTACTTGATATAGGAACGAACCAGGATGAGACCGAAGGCTATCGACGCATTGGTCCAGGTCCGTTGCGCATCGGCCAGGCCGCGCGTGCGGCAGTATTGGGGAATGCGTCGTTTGACGTCGTAAAACAAGCGCACGCGGGGCAATGCCAGACCGAGGTAGCGGGTATCTTCCGCCTGGCCGAAGGACCGCCACCTGGTGTATTGCTGATCGTCGAAGAGCAGGTCGAAGTCGTTGATTTCTTCCAATCCACGGAAGTCGCTTAAACCGAACAGGGCCGGACTTGCATCGGCAATCACCGGGCAATGGCAAGACGCGGCCACATTGGAGACCTGGCGCAGCAGGCCGATATCGGCGCTGCCGTAACCGAAGCTGAACATCATCAGCACCGAGGTGTAGGGGTTGCCGCCGGCCTGATCGTATTCGCGTTTATACAAGTGATGGAACAGGGCGCTGTCGGTGAGATCCAAATAGGCGTCGAAATCTTCGATAAGATCATCCTTGGAACAGTTGAGCAGGTCCAGGTGGACATTGCGCGCCCGCCCGGCTGCCTCGGTCAGGTGGTACAGGCCCAGCCACATGCCGTACATTTCCTTGAAGGCATCGTGTTCCCGAATCAGCTCCAACTGCGCCGCAATCAGTTTATCCAGCGCTACAATAGCCTGGTCCAGGATTGCCGTGCGGGCGATCTCATAGGAAATATCAACCATACTGCTTCACCAGATCCATGGTAGCGTGACCGTCGCGGGCGACCTCGGTGCGGAAGGTGAGTCGCGAGACGCGGGTACCTTCCACGACCTCGCCGGTGATGCGATAGGTCACGCTGAATTCGTCGTCGTCATAACCGGCGCGATTTTCCTGGCGCACCCTGACGCCGGAAAGCCTGGGTTCGTATTTCTTGATGGTTTTTTCGATGCGTTCGGCCAGATTTTTCAACGAACCCGGCAGGTTGTAATAAATCTCGTGGATATCGGGTAGGCCGTAATCTTCCAGGTGTTGCGTCCGGCCCTGGCGGATATTGAGCAGGTGGACCAGGTGTTCCTGAATGGAAACAGCGAGGTCCTCGGAGCGGGAACCCTCCATGGCGCGGCCCGTGATTTTGCTGAGGAAGTTAAAGGCCAAGCTAATCCTCCTCGTCATGTTCGTAGAGTTGTGTCGGGTCGAACGGCAACTTCATGACGCCGGGATCTTCCTGGTCTTGTTCCAGGTCGTCTTTGGGCGGCGGCCAGACCAAAATACCGGCATCGATCTGGGCATTCTCTTTCATGGTTCCGGCCTTCGACCACATGTCCTTGCCGATCCTTCGACTGCCCAATTGCCAAGTGGGTATCTCTTCTGCCAACAACTCCAAATGCAGCTTGCACCGGGGTGTTCCCCGGGTATAGTCGTGGACCAACTCGGCCAGAAGATCCCGCCAGCGGTCGTCCTCGGGGGTCTCTTTTTCCGGGGGTTGCAGCTTCATGAAAGATTCGTAATCCAGCGCCTTCACCCTGATGCGAATGCCGCCCCTGGGATCATCGAAGTTCTTACCCGTCAGGAAGTTGCCCTGCATACCTATACGCAGGGGTTTTTCCGGGTTGCCCAGTTCGGCCTGTTGTTCCTCGGGGATCTTGCGCGTGATGGTGACAAAGGTTTCCAGTTCGATCTTCAACTCGGGAAAAAAGGCTTGAACCAGGGACTTCAGACCGTCGGCCGTGCGCGTGCGAGCGCGGTACAGATTCATACGATGCCAGCGCAGACCCTGGATGTGAAGCGGCAACTCGCGTTTGCCCAATTGGCCGGAAAGGCGCGCCAGCAGGCGGGCTTCATCGTTACCGTGATCGGTTTCGCTTTCCAGGGCGTGTTCGGTGAACAGTTGGTGTTGCTGCCAGGTATCGAAAAGCGCCTTGAAGAGCCGGTGATTGAAGATGTCCAGGAAGAAACGCATGGCGTCGCGTTTCTCGCCCAGCAGTTGCAATTCGTCGGTAAAGTAATCGGGCAGCACCCCGTGGCGACCGTAGAGGGCGGGAAGGCCGGTTTCCAGTAAAACCTGACCCTCGTCATCAACCTGTCGGGAAACGGCCTCATCCGTGTAGCGGCGAGTGAGCACGGGCGCGGGCATGTCTTCCGTCGATCCGTGACGTCGCATCCACTGAAAGATTTCGGTCAGGCGAGTTTCCATGCGTTACCCCCACGCCACATATTCAAAGGAGGTTTTGCTTTGCCTGTCGACGATCACCAGCTTGATGAAGCCGTTGATGGGACAGTAGGCCTGAAGAAAATGACTGAAGACCCGGCCGAACAGGGTCATATCTCCCAAACCGTTGAAATAGTTGACATCCACGGTCAGCACCAACTTACGGCCCGGCAGACAGGCGCCCTGCTTGATGATGTAATCTTCCTCGCCCCTGACTTCGAGAATGCCGCGAATTCGGCGCAGTCCGGCATCATCGCGCGCGGTGCAATACAGGGTGAGCAGGTTCTTGATCACATCGGGCGAACCGTCGGGTGATTCCAGTTCGCTGTAATCGAGGGCCAGATGAGCCAGGAAGTCCCATTCCTCGCGACTATGTAACGGCGGCCAGGCGGAGCGGGTAGCCAGCGAGATATTGGTGACCTCGATCATTTCGGGAACGTCGGTGCTGACCTTGTTCAGGTGACCGATCTTCAAACGCTCGGCATTGCGCCGGTTGGTGCAGGCGGTCCGAATGCTGAGCGTGTAGCCGTCCAGGGCGCCGGGTCCCTGGTGTTCGAGATCGATCAGGCGCAGGAAGGTGTCCCAACCGTTTTCGATCGCCGTGTCGCGCCGCACCGCGAAGAACCACTGGCGTTCCGCGTCCTTTTGCGCCCGGTTGAAACTGTAGTACGGGCGGACCTCGTGCATGTCGCGATCCTTGGAGGCGATCACGCGCACGATGTCGCGTACTTCCAGGTCTTCGCGGGTGAAGTCGGGACTAAGGGCGTATTCCAGTTTGTCGCCGTCGACCAGTACGCGACAGTCTTCCTCGAACAGGTTCTGGGCCACGACGCAGTGCAGCTTGATATGTTCGGTCTTGATATCCACCCCGGGAGGAAAGGGCCGATTGAAACCGATATCGATTTGAATACGGCGGAGATCCTTCTTGCCCTTCATCAAGTCGGCAAGGCCCTCGATACGGAAGCATTGGAAGCGGCGGGGATCGTCGAAATAATCCCGTGGGTAGTTCAGGCGGGTGGGCCGATGTCGAGCGGCTTCACTGTAGTCGTGATCTTCCTTGAAACCCGACAGATCCAGCTTCAGGCTTTCGTTGCTTCCCTTCCATCCCTTGATGCTGACCCCATGTTTGCCGGGGCAATCGGCCAGCAGCAGGTACCACTCGGCGCGGGTGGTGGGCTCGCCGCAAATGGTAAATTCAACCTGGTCCCAGTCGCAACCGGCCAGGTCGGCGCCGTCATGGGCGCGCAGAACCAGGCTGATGCCGTAATCGCCGGGCGCCTCGGGATCGTAGTAGACCTTTTCCAAGATAAGGGGCTGTACCCAGACATCCCAGCAAGTGGTGAAGGTATAGCGTTGCCCGTCGGGGCCCATGTTGTCGGCATACAACTCTGTACCGCGCTTGACCAGGGTCGGTTGGTCGATCATACTTTCCTTCGCGGTGAATTCGACCAGGGTTTTACTGGGTTGCGCACGCAAATATTGCGGGTGGATCATCTGGAACAGGGACTGCACGAACAGCGGGTATTGGGCCTCGCGGAAACGAGTGAAACGGCCCATGAGGAAGGCGAAGGCTTCCACAATGCGTTCAGCGTGGGGATCGCGCAGGGAGGGATCGGTTCCGGCCACCCCCAGATAGCGGGCAATCTCCGGGTTGCGATCGGAAAAAATCTTTCCCTGGTTCCTTAGATACTCCAGCTCTTGCCGGTAATAGATCTGGTCCAATCGGGAAACCATAATCCGGCTCCAATGCGTTGAGAGACAACGAGGTAGAGATGTGGGCCCGATCCCGCGCAAGGCGGGACCGGTTTGTTTTTATTTATTTTCCTGCGCCTTGGGCATCTTGGAAACCAGGGACAGTTCCACATTGATGCCTTCCACCTGGAAGTGAGGCCGGACGAACATCTTCACATCGTACCAACCCGGCGATTCGGGCAGGTCTTCCACGATGATCTGAGCGTGTTTCAACGGCCGGCGGGCTTTCAGGTCGGCGCCCGCGCCCGGCATGTTGGTAACCAGCCTCTGGATCCACTCGTCCAGTTCTTTTTGCAGGTCCTGCTTTTCCTTGGCGGCGCCGATGTTCTCACGCTGGATGACCTTGAGATAATGCGACAGTCGTGAGGCCAGCATGAGATAGGGCAGGTTGGCAGACAGCTTGGCGTTGGCCGTGGCTTCCGCCTTGTTGTATTTCTTGGGCTTCTGGGCCGATTGGGCCGAGAAGAAGCACGCATGATCGGTGTTCTTGTAGAAGGTCAGCGGAATGAAGCCGGACTCGGCCAACTCCAGTTCGACACGATCGCTGATCATGACTTCCGTGGGGATCTTGGTCTTCTTCTCGCCCTCCTCCACATAGTTGAAAACGGGAAGGTCTTCCACCATGCCGCCGGATTGCGGGCCGCGAATATTGACGCACCAGCCGTGGCGTGCAAAGGACTCGGTCATGCGTGCGGCGAAGGCCAACGATGCATTGCCCCACAAGAACTTATCGTGCTGGGAACCGGTGACGTCTTCGACGAAGTTGAACTCGTTCATGGGCCGGCTTTCGGGATCGTAGGGCGGTCGCAACATGAAACGCGGGAAGCACAGGCCCAGATAACGCGAGTCCTCGGTTTCGCGCAGGGAACGCCACTTGGTGTATTCCGACTGCTCGAAATGATCTTCCATATCTTTGATCTTGTGCAGTTGGGTGGCGTCCTTCTGACCGAACATTTCCGAGGAAACCGACGAGATAAACGGGGCATGGCACCCGGCGCCTACCTGGCTCAGATTCTTCAGCATGGCCACATCGGCGCTGGAATTGTCGAAATAGTAGTTGCCGACGATAGCCGCAACGGGATCGCCGCCGGCTTGGTCGTACTCCTGCTTGTAGACATGGTGGAACAGCCCGGACTGCAAAAGTTCAGGCGCATCTTCCAGGTCGCTACGCAGGTCTTCCTTGCTGACATTGAGGATTTCTACCTTGATATTGGCGCGGAAGTTGGTGTGGTCTACCAGATACTTCAAACCGCGCCAGTTGGACTCCATTTCCTGGAATGTGGGGTGATGCATGATGGCGCTGATCTGTTTGGACATTTTCTCGTCGATACCCTCGATGATCTTGTCGATGGCATCCTTGTCCAGTTTCTCGACTTTTTTTCCGGAATCCAATAACTCACTGAGGAAATAATTCACGGCTACCGAAAGGCGCTGTTTGGACTGATCCTCCACAACGGCGGCGTCTTCGGCTTCGGAAGGTGTCTTCCACTCAACTTTTGAGAGCAGGCCGTCCAACAGGGTCTGTTCCGCGCCTTCACCTGCTTCCGCGGCTTTTTGCGCTTCGTTCATAGATCAAACTCCTTTCGTAAATATAGGATCAAGATTCGGCATCGCCTTTCTTGGCATCTTCTTTGGCAGCGGCGGCTGAAAGCAGGGGGGCAATCTGGTCGAGGTGGTTCTTCATAGCTTCCATCTTTTTGGGGTCTTGCAAAATCTTATCCAATTCCCGCCGGAATTGAGCATTGTTGACCACGCGACCTTTCAGGTCCTGAAGCAACTGGCGAACTTCCAGCAGCACTTTCAGTTCCGGTACCTTGGTTGCAATATTTTCGGGCAGGAAATCTTCCAGGCCCTTAACGTCCATATTTACTTCAATACCGCCGGCATCGGGATCCATGACATTATCTACCGAGTAATTGAGCTTCAGCTTTTGCTCTTTCATAATGTCGGCGAAATTGTTTTTGTTGATGTTAATCCGCTTGCGATCTTCAACCGCTTCATCGGTTCCTACGTCGGAATAGTTGCCCAATAACAGCAACTTCAGCGGCAACTCCCGCTCTTCCGAGGCGTCGCCTACGTATTTGACATATTTGATATTCACCCGCGAGGCGGGGATCTCTTCCTGATAACTACCACGGGCCATGTGCGCCTCCATATGCTTTTGGGAAATGGTTTAGCTGTAACTTCATGGAAACCAGTTACGATTCTAGTCAATAAATGCGCGTAAGACAAACGAAACTGTACCATAAATCGCGCCGTTCCCCTATAGGCAAAGGTGTTCAAGCTTCGTTTGCCGGCGGGTCCGGAAAATCGGCATCCCGAAACCCGCTCGCCTCGGCCGGTGTATAATTCAATGTGGTTCCGGGAAATGCCATTGTCGACCGGCTCTATCTCTCGATGCCCGCACGGCTGTCGTTGTCGCCGGGAGTCTCGGCCCACGCCCCGAATCGTGCCCTCATCATTTTTATAAGGAGTCTTTTAATGAAGAAATTGAAATTGAAAACCCTGACTGTCAAAAGCTTTCTGACCCACGAACGCAAGGCGATCAAGGGCGGGATGCAGGATCTCGACATATTGGGCGATGTGACGTCCTGCGGTGAAAACTGCACTTGCACTCCCGATTCCGAAATTTGCACCTGATCGCGTACCGGAACCGCACCCTGGTGCGGTTCCGGTCTTTTGACGTGAGAGTATTAATTCCGACGAACGCATTGTCAATGCGATCGCCAGGTCCTCCGGGTAAACCGGATTGCCCCCGAGAAGCAATATGCCGGCCGGCGTTTCCCGGAATATCGCAAGCAGTTGAACGCCCGCTTCTGCCGACCGGTTCGGTGATGCAATTCACTCACTTTGGTTGGAGAATGCGTTGTAGGCGAAGATATCCACGGCCGTTTTTCCCGATGCCGCCGTTCATGTGCCCGGCCGTGGTGACAGACAGCGTCCTATTTGGACAGGGGCGTTTGATCCACCGGCAGCAGATCGTCGATAAAGTCCAGTTTTTCGGGCTCCGCCTCCGATTCGCGAATCCAGCGTTGCATGCCGGTCAGATTGCGCACGGCCTCCGAGTAGGCGGCGGCCTCCGGCGGTAGCTGGATATCATAGGTCACAAAACGCATGACCACGGGCGCATAGAGCATGTCGGCAATCGACAGTTTCCCGAACAGGAAGGGACCGTCGGTAGCGTAGGTCCGGCGACAGTTCGTCCAGATTTCCAGGATGCGCGCCACGTGGGCGTTGCAGTCCGCCGACAGGTCCTCCGGCTTGCGCGGGTTGCGGGCGCGAATGTTCTGGGGTAGTTCATTGCGTACACCGCTGAAGCCGGAATGCATTTCGGCGCTGACGGACCGGGCCCGGGCTCGGGCTTTGCGGTCCTCGGGCCAACCCATGCCGTCAGGGTGCCGCTCGGCGAGGTACTCGTGAATCGCCATGGAGTCCCAAACGGCCAGGTCACCGTCCAGCAGCACCGGAACCCTGCCCGCGGGAGAATATCGGGAGATTTCCTCGCGCCAGTTGCCGGCGAACAGGGGTACGCGGATTTCTTCGAAGGGAATACCCGCCTCCACAAGATGCAGCCAGGGGCGTAGTGACCAGGGGGAATAGTTTTTGTTGCCGATCAATAGTTTGTACATGGAGAACCTCGTGACGTCTTCAATATTTGCCAGTTTAGCAAAATTAACCCCTGAAATTTTTTTCTGTTCGATGATTTTTCATTACCGGGTTGCCTATTGATGCTTTGCTGTGTAAAGATCTAGCGAAACTTGGTTCCCCCCTAATCCCTGCTATATGGAGGAGAGCGTGTCTCTACCCACCTGGATGATATATGGAGCCAATGGTTACTCGGGCGAACTCATTGCCAGAGAGGCCGGGAAACAAGGCCTTTCACCCGTGTTGGCGGGTCGACGCGAGGAACGTATTCGGCCGACAGCAGAGGAATTGGGTTTTGAATGGAAGACCTTTTCTCTTGACAATCCCGATACCATTGCCGGGTATCTGGAAGGTGTTTCCCTGGTCCTGCATTGTGCGGGCCCGTTTTCCGCGACCAGTGAACCCATGGTTTCCGCATGCTTGAAAGCGGGCGCGCATTATTTGGACATCACCGGCGAGATCGAGGTCTTCGAGGCCGTCAGAGCTCGCCATGCCGAGGCCGAGGCCGCGGGAGTCGTGCTGTGTCCAGGGGTAGGTTTCGATGTCATTCCCACGGATTGCGTGGCCGCCTGCCTAAAGGAAGCCCTGCCCGACGCCACCCATCTGGCTCTTGGGTTCGACTCTCACTCCCAAATGAGCAAGGGCACCGCCAAGACCTCGGTCGAGGGCATGGCCAAGGGCGGTAAGGTTCGCAAAAACGGGGTCATCAAAACCGTGGGCGTGGGTTCGCGCTACCGCGTCATCGACTTCGGCCAGGGCGAAAAAGAAGCCGTAATGATTCCCTGGGGCGATATTTCCACCGCATGGCAGTCAACCGGTATCCCCAACATCGAGGTCTACATGGGCATCACTCCGGCCGTGAAAAAGCAGCTCAAGATGATGCGTTTGATGCAGCCCCTGCTCAAGTTGGGTTTTGTGCAGAACTATGTGAAAAACCGCATCGAGCGATCGGTGAAGGGACCTACCGAGGGGGAACGAGTCATGTATCCCACCTATGTATGGGGGGAAGTCCGCAATGCCGCGGGCGAGGTCCGCACGGCGCGCCTTAAAACCGCCAACGGTTATGTGGTCACGCAGGACGGAGCCCTGGCCGTGGCCAAACACCTGCTCAACGGGGCCGATGCATGCGGTTCCCTGACGCCGTCGCGGTTGATGGGTTCACGATTCGTGGAATCTCTCCCCGGCAGCAGCCAATTGGTTATCGACAAGGGGTAGATCCAGCGGAAGCCCGGCCTTGAACCTGGTGTATCGGTCCTGCCGTGATTCCAGTTCCAGTGTGCCCTTGTGATCGCTGACAATAATGTCATAGCAGAACGAAAGACCCGGGCCGATGTTATCGCTGCCGGTGGGTTTGGTGGTGTATCCGAGCTTTGAGGTGGTAGGGAATCAGCCGGTAATAGTGAGACCGGAGTGGTTGGGCGCCGGATTGGCAGCGGGAGTTTCCGCGGCGATTTTGGCCCAGGCCGCGCGCAGGTCTACGGCCATTTTTTCCAGATGCTCCAGAATCTCCACTTCTTCCTTCAGGGCCACTTTCATCAACTCATTGTTCATATAGTCGTAAACCCGATCCAGGTTGCGAGCTACCTCGCCGCCGCGCACAAAGTCCAAGCTGGCTTGTAGTTCGTCAACGATCGCAATGGTTTTGTTGATGTATTTGACCTTGCCCTCGATGTTTTTTTCTTCAATACTCTGTCGGGCTTTTTTCATGAACCGGATCATACCGTCGTAGCACATGACCACCAGTTGTAGCGGCGAGGTGTTCACACTATTGGTCCGATACTGGTTCGCCGAATAGCTGGCTGAGTACGTCATGGCGGGCACCCCTTCCTTAACTGCGAATTTAAAACCACCACTCATTCCTATCGGGGAAGAATTGGGGGTTCTTTAACAAAAGGTTGCAATACCGTGGCTAAACAATTGTCAATCCACATAGTTGGAAGGCTTCGACACAACCGGACGTCCAGTTGGCGCCGGGGTCGTTCGGCTTGGATTTCGTCCAGGCTTCTTCCACCTTACAATATAGTACGAGAAGTGGTTCGGAGCAAGCCCAAGCCTCCAGGAGGGCGTAATTGAAAGTGAGGGTTAGAGCGGGCTGAATCCTCACCACGCGGACACGTCTTTTGACCTGATTTCATTTCACAACCTGAAGAATCCAGATATAGCAAGGCCTGCACTGATATATCAATCTGAGTCGGAAGCCTATGTGCAGTGTTGTCCATAGGCTTCCTACTCAGTGGGAAGGGCATGGACAGTACTGCATATGGGCTTCCTACTCAGTGGGAAGGGCATGGACAGTACTGCATATGGGCTTCTTACTCAGTGGAAAGCCTATAGGCAACGTCGTCCATAGGCTACTTACTCAGTGGAAAGCCTATAGGCAACGTCGTCCATAGGCTTCCTACTCAGTAACCTGCCGTAGGGCAACGTTGTCCCCGGGCAATGCACTCAGTGATAAGGGGAGGGACGACGTTGCCTTTTTCCCGTTTCAATTACACCCCCTCCAGGATGTCGTCAAAGTCAAGGGAATTTGCAGTTTGTAGGTTGTCACCTGAGTATCCGGCATCGAGTCAATCCTTGCTCGAAAAATTAAGGAAAGCCGGTGCATAAAACAAACAAACGACACCTTAAGTTGCATAAAAAGGCGGTTGGTCGAAAGATGTTTTGTTCCTCCCGGGAAGAATTGAGTATCAAACGCCGGCTTTGACTGTCTTCCCGGGAGGGATATAGGGAAATATTGAGGAACTCGGAACAACCGAGGGAAGTACGCTGTCCCGATCCCCCGATTGTTGTAAGATAAATCGGCAGTTGAAATCGGAACCGGGAGGGACTCATGGAACTGACGGTAATCACCGGCGCGGGCAGCGGTATCGGTCGCGCCTTGACGCTTTCTTTGGCCGACAGGGGTCTTCATGTTCTGGGCGTCGGTCGCCGGCTTGCTCCCTTGGAAGAAACACGCGCCTTTCTTCCCGAAAAGATTCGCGTCGTCTCGGCCGACGTGAGCACCGAAGACGGTCGGGCCGCGATCATTTCCGCGCTTCCCGAGGGCGCCCGTGTCCGATACCTGGTGCACAACGCGGCCGTTTTGGGGCCCGTCGCGCCGCTTTCCCGCATGCCCCTAGAGGGTTGGCGACATCACATGGCCGTCAACCTGGAAGGCCCCTTATTTCTCACTCAAGCCCTGCTGCCGCACATGCCTGAGGGTAGTCGTATCCTGCATATTTCCTCCGGCGCCGCTCATGCCGCCTACCAGGGTTGGGGGGCTTACTGTACTTCCAAGGCCGCTTTTCATATGCTCTACCGCTGTCTGGACGGCGAGTTGGTCGCACGCGGCATTCGCGTGGGCAGCATTCGGCCCGGGGTCGTGGACACGCCCATGCAGGACGAGGTACGCTGTGCCGACCCGAAGGTTTTTCCCAATCTGCCTCGCTTCCAAGCCCTGAAGGCCGACGGCAACCTGGTTGCCCCCGGCGATGTAGCTCGCTTTCTGAGCTGGTTCCTATTGGACACCGAAGATCAATTCTTTGCCGAGGTGGAACAGGACATGCGCGACATGCGAGAGGCGGACGGCGGCTGGCGCCCTGCTTGATAAATGGACCCGGGCCGGTGCGTTTGCCGGGAAGCATGCTAAGATCGTTGTAACTAAGTAACCATGACGGGGTGTGATCGATGAATCGTGTTTCGCTTTTATTGCTTTTGACCGGTGCGTCTTTGTTCGGCGGTACCCAAGATATCTTGCTGAAAACCTTCGAGGAGCCGGCAACGGCTGTCTTTGCGCCGGATATTCCCCGGCCGGACCAGGTTTTGGGGATGGAGATCGGTTCCCGACTGGTGCGTTACGACGAGGTGCTTCGCTACATGGAGACTTTGGCCGAGGCTTCCCCTCGGGCTCAACTGGTGGAATACGGGCGTACCCATGAAGGCCGGTCGCTGGTCATCCTCATTGTTTCCGATGAAGCCAATATGAATCGGCTGGACAAGATCAAAGCCGATACCGCGGCCGCCGCATCCGGTGAGACGGGCGTTCCCGACGACCTGCCCGTGACCTTCTGGCTGGGTCACTCCATACACGGCGACGAGACCTCCGGTGTCGATTCCTCCTTGATCAGCGCCTACCGGCTGACGGCCGGCGAGGACGCCGTGACGCGGGCCATGCGCAAGAACCTGGTCGTTCTGATCGATCCCATTCAAAACCCCGACGGCCGCATGCGCTATATCGCCCAGTTGACCACCTATCGCAACGGCCAGATCCATGACGATCCACAAGACCTGGCTCATAACGGCGTCTGGCCCTGGGGTCGCGGCAATCATTACTTTTTCGACCTGAACCGCGACGCCTTCGCCCTGGTCCACCCGGAAACCCAAGGCCGCACCAAGGCCCAGTTGGCGTGGAAGCCCCAGGTCGTGATCGATGCCCACGAGATGGGCGGCGACGATACCTTCCTGTTTACACCCTCCCGGGAACCCTTCAACCCGCACGCTCCGGCCAATATTGCTCCCTGGTCCCTGCGTTTCGGCGACGATCAGGCCGCTGCTTTCGACCGCCACGGCTGGAGCTATTACACCCGCGAGTGGGCCGAGGGTTTCTATCCCGGCTATCTGGATAACTGGCAAAACTACCGCGGCGCCGTCTCCATTCTTTATGAACAGGCGCAAACCTCCGGCCTTCCTCGCCGCAAGTCCAACGGTGTGGTGGCCACCTATGAGCAAGCCGTTGCCCGTCAATCCGTCAGCGCCGCCGCCAATTTGAAAACCGCTTCCGATCATCGCGAGGAATTGTTGAAGGATTGGGCCGACGCCCTGGCTGAGGCTCGGGGCAAGCAAGGTCCCGCGGCCGCCTATTTGATACCCCCGGGGAAACATGTGGACCGCTTCAATCGATTAGCGAACCTTTTGCTGGAGCACGGTATTCGGGTGGAACGGGCCGCGAGTCCCTTCAAAGCCAGGGACGCTCACGGCTATTGGGATGATACGGCGGGAGAGGGTCAGTTCCCCGAGGGCACCTTGCGCGTGGTTTTGAACCAGACCGCCAATCCGGTCATTCAAAACCTGCTGACCTTTCACCTGGCCATGGATAAGAGTTTCCTGCTCAGTGAACGCGCCTCCATATCAAAGGGCAACGGCAGCCGGTTGTACGACATGACCGCATGGAACCTGCCCATGATCTACGGTCTGGATGCCTACTGGACCGAATCGGTGCCCAAGGGCGATTGGCAACCTCTAAAAACGGTGGGCAAACCACAAGGACAAGTGATCGAGGGGCGCGCCCGTTACGGTTGGCTTTTTGACGGCGTCACCGATCAGGCCGCGGCCCTGGCGGGTTGGTTGGCTCAGAACAAGGTCAAGGTGCGTACCTCCCGCAAGGCATTTCGTTTCGGTGACCGGCAATACGCGCCGGGGACCTTTCTCATTCGCGGTGAAGAGAACGGCGCCGATACGGCCGAGCGGCTTACCGAGGGCGCCGAGCGCTATGGTGTCGAGATCTTGCCGGTGGACAGCGCCCGCATCCATGAAGGCAACGATATGGGCGGCCGTACCTACCGGTTATTGCAAGCGCCGCGCATCGCCTTGCTCGCGGGCATGGGGATCAGCCCCAGTCAATACGGCGCCGTCTGGCATATGCTGGACTTCGAATTGAAACTGAATGTGTCCGCGTTGGATATCAACGGTTTGGGTTTCATAGACCTGGAACACTACAATGTCATGATCGTGCCTCCCACCTGGGGCGGCTTGAGCAAAAGCTTTACGGGCGCTGTAGTCGATTGGGTGAAGCGGGGCGGGACCCTGATCACCATCGGCAACGCCTCCAACTTTTTGACCGGGAAAGATGTCGGTCTGACCAAAGCTGTACCTAGGGCCAATGCTGTTTCCGGCCGTCCGGCGCCCGCCCTGGGACCGGGTCCGGCAACCAAAGAAGGCTACGGGCTTATCGGCGGTGAAACGGCGGACGAGGGGGCCAAAGCGGCGACCGTTTTGGGTAGGGCCGCGCGCGCCTTCGTTCCCAAGGATTATTCGATCTACACCTTCCCGGAGGTACCGCAAAACCTGAAGGGTTGGATCAAACCCCTTCTGAACGGCAGCAGCGACGCCAAACAGACCGAAGCGCAACTGAATGCCGCCGACAGGCATCAGCGCGGCTTCATTTCGGCCGGTTCCATTCTCCACTTGAAGCTGGACCCGGATCACTGGTTGAACTACGGCGCGGGTGAACGCCTGCCGCTGCTGTTCAGGGGCCGCGATGCCTGGTTGGCCAATCCCGGCGTGGAAGTGGCGGCAAGCTTCGAGGACCTGGAGAACCTTCACCTGAGCGGGCTGCTATGGCCGGAAGGCGCAGGTCGTCTGGCCAGGACCGCCTGGCTGATGCGAGAGGGTCATGGTAAAGGCCAGGTGATCGTGTTTACCGCCGACCCGGTGATTCGAGGATTTACCTTGGGTACACGGCGCCTGCTGCTCAACGCGGTTGTATTGGGCCCGGGCCTGGGCGCAAGGCCCTGAATATAAGCCCGCCTCGGCGACACGCCTCCGGGATAAACCCGGAGAATAGGCTTCATTTGCGGTCGGACTTTTAGAGTAACCGGTAACTGTCGGGTTTACCCTCCGGTATCTTGGCAAGTTACCAGTTACTGACCCCGGTTCAGGGACTTTTTTGGCTTCATTTAAGACGCCTCTTCCAGAGGTTCGTTGAAATTAAAAGGCTTAGTCGGCAGTATCCCCGGTAATCCACCCGGGAACCAAGCCGGTTACCCCAAGTTTCAGCGTATCCTAAGCGATTACGCTCAAGTTAAATATATTTAGCTACTTAGGGCTATTTCTAGAATTGGCACGACTCTTGTTATGTAGGTAGGTGTTGAAGGTCACGGGGCCCCGAGATCATCACGGAAATCAACCATATCGAACGCCGAACGGCGCTTAATAGGGAGTCCGAGATGTTTTCGAAGAATATGACCAAAATCGTACAATTCAGCTTGATTATCTTTCTGACTGCTTCCACTACTATCCTGGCCGACCAAATCGAGCGCACCGCCCCCGCCGACCTGGTCGAAGTCAGCGCCGAACAAACTTACAGCTTCGCCGGTTTCCGCTCCAACAACCAGACCAACGACGAAGCCGCCCAAGACAGCCTAGATCGCGATGTAAAAATGATGCTGCGCGACCTGGTGACCGTCACTTTCTAAAAACGACCGAGAGGCGACCGACCCTATTATCTACCCCGGCCGCTTCGAACGATTATCTAAGTACTCCCAAAAAACCCGCAACTCCCGGCGGGTTTTTTACTTTTCAGCTTTTTCCTATGGCGGCTCACTGTAAGGTCAGTGTTTCTTGATCGAGATCGTATTTAAAAACGTGGTCGGAGTTATAACTTGCCATGAAACGGTAATTGCCGGGGACGCGTTTAACCCAAGCACCCTTCTCGTCGAAGTAGTCATGGCTGTAGGTTTTTTCAGGACCCGACATGAATGTGACCACATAACCTCCGTTCAGTTTGCAGATAGTCACGGGATACAGGCGCTCGTGATGGTTGATCTTCTCCACATTGTCGGCAGGAGCGCGCAGAATCAGGTCTACCTCGATACCCCGATCGAGGTGTTTGTTATAGATGGTGACCTCGTAATAATCCTCCTCCACAAAAAGACAATGCCGAAATTTGATAAATGAGCCGGCGTGATAGCGCATGGAATAGTTTCGCGCGACCGGAGGAAGGCCATGGGTAGGTCCGGTTTTGGAGAGATCGACTTGTTGAATGTATTGATCTTTGAGAATAAGACGGTTATCTTTGAGCGCCGCTTTGTAAACCAGATTGGAGGTTGCCATGCTAAGCCCGCTGCAAATGAGGTATATTTCCTTTTCCGAGATGGCAACGCCCGTCGAAAAGACCTGGGCGGCCAGTTTCGGTGACAGCCTGCCGAATTCCTTCTCAGCGGGTTTCAGTTGTTCGTCGAAAGCAAGAATGCGATTACCGTTGGATACCACCAGGATACGTCCCGGAGTTACCGAAATCACCGTGGGCCAAAACAGTTCATTGGGTCCCTGCCCCTGTTTATCGTAACGCGCCGTCTTCTCGCCTTGAGCGTTTACCACCACCATGTAGCTTTCAGCATGGGCATTGAGAAGAAAGTGACCGTTTGCAAGGTGGTAAATGGTTGGTTTCGACTCATACATCTCCACGGAATCCAAGTCGATTGTGAGCTGGTCAATCGAACCCAGCCAGATCATCAATAAAAAAAGCATGGAGCCCGCCTTTGGAAACGTCGAATCAAGTAGCCTGAAGCATCGGGTTGTTATCGGCGGTGATGACCTGGTTGCGTCCGTTTTCCTTGGCGTGGTAGAGGGCCTGGTCCGCCGCCTCTACGAAGGGGCGCAGTTTCATCTTGAATCCGGGATGATAGGCGGCCACGCCGATACTGCCGGTAACCTTCAGGTCCTGATGGACGTCTTGGAGGCTCATTTTTTCCAAACTGAGGCGAATCCGCTCGGCTAAGGCGCTTGCGTCGTCTAAACCGGTTTCCGGTAGCAGCACCATGAATTCCTCGCCGCCGTATCGTCCCACCATATCCACCTCGCGGATATTGTCCTCGATAGTGCGCGCCGTTCGGCGTAAGACAACATCGCCCGATTGGTGGCCCAGAGTGTCGTTGATGCGCTTGAAGTGATCCAAGTCGACCATCAGCAGGCTGCAATCGCGGGAATAGCGGTCGGCGCGACGGATTTCTTCCAGGATATGGTTTTCCATGAAGTTCCTACTGTAAAGCCCGGTCAGGTCATCGGTGGTGGCTTGGGTATAGAGCCTTGCATTGACCAGGGCGTTGGTTACCTGAACGGCCAGGATCTTGAGGAAGTCGATCTTGTCTTCACCGAAACAACCGGGCTGGTTGCGGTTGTCCAGGTAGAGGATGCCCAAGACCTCTTCCTTTTGCATGAGGGGAATACAGGCCACGCTACGGACGCGGGAGGTGGAGATACTGTCCGAAACCTTGAATGTGGCGTTATTGACGGCGTCCGAAACCAGCACGATACGGCGCTGTTGCAAACACTGCCGCGCCACGCTCTTGCTGAAGCGAACTTCTTTCTCGCTGTGGAAATCTTCCTCGTTGAAGTAACGGGCAATTTTGACCAGCAGGAGATCTTCCCGGGGATCGTAGCTCAACACCAGGCCGCGCTCTGCTTGTAGTACCTCGCTGATCATGGACAACACGGTGGCCAACAACTCGTCGATGTCCAGGATACGGCCGATTACGGCCGAGATTTCATGGAGGACCCGGTGTTCCTGGAGCCTGGCTTTGAGGCTTGAATCCAGACTGCGCAAGTCTTTATCCAGCAACTCTAGCAACTGCTGCTGCTTGGATTCGTCCTCCAACACCTGGGTGCAATGGTCCAACATATTGCGTTTGAAATCTTCGATTTCATTCAGCATGCCGGTGGATACGTAGAAGTTGGAGGTCAACTCGACGGACCGCATGGCCTGTGCATCGGTGGCCAGGCACCATAAGGTCTGGCTGCCCAGCTTGATCTCACTACCCGGCGCCAGCTTGTAGGGTTTGCCGGGCTGTAGACGGTCGTGATCCAAATAGGTGCCGAAACTGGAACCCATATCTTCTATGTAGTAGGCGCCCAGCATCTCGAAAATACGCGCGTGTAAACGGGAGACATTGGGATTATCCAAACCCAGGTTGCAGCGCGGGCTGCGACCGATGATGATCGGCTCGCCTCCGAGAGAGTGGCTTTTGGTTTCCTCACCTTCCGTCCAGGTAAGATAAAGCGCGATACCGGGTGTTTCCATTACTACTCCAGGTGTTTAAGGCCGTCCTTAAGGCAATGAATACCACTCAATTCATATTAAGAAATTACAACAATTCCGGCAAAACGGCAAAGCTATCGTGTCACAAAGGCCGGCATTTTTTTTTGCCGAGGAAATTGCTGCGCCCAAATACAGCTGGTGGAGCAACTTACGCAAAGCGTAAAAAAATGTGTTTGGCATCATCCATCTATCTAATATTCTGAAAATTCTCAATGCTCGTTTCTACACAGACAATCATAGTTTATCTTGGACCATGTATCTGTCCTATTCCTCGGTTGTTCAAGCGGGCGCCGGGTGCATTCGGGCCAAAAAAGAGCGGCCCTCAATGAGAGCCGCTCTGAGATTCCCCTTTTTGGCAAGCGGGTCCATCTGCTGATGTCGGAAAAATCTCCCCTCCACGTGTCAGGTTCCGCGGAGGGGAGGGTTGTGAAATACACAACACAAGGTGATCGATCTGGAGAGATCGGTACAGGCTCGAGGAGGCCGCCCAAGATGAGGTGCTTGGGCAGTCGGAGGTACAATGGTAAGAGATATAAACAAGGCGTGTTTCAAAAACTGCCGACCCGGGGTTTGTCGGCATGGTATAAGGCTTGGACGGCGGTCGCCGGTAAGGCTGTTGCCGCACTGCCGGATGTTTGGGGGTTGGTCACCGGCTTCTATTTAACCATGCGGATTCCATGAGGTAAAAGGCTCAAAAAAGATCAATGGGTTGAAAATTGCTTTCCCGGATCGATTAGCTGAGTGTGTATCACCTCGCTTAATGTCCAGTATTAAGCGATCCGTTAGAAACTATTCTTCATATTTTTAAAAAAAGTGTGAGCCGGCTGGAACCCGTTTCGCGCTTATAAGTCAACACGGCGGGAGACACCGCCGTGGGGTAGGGTTTGCCGGGCTCCTTCA